>QMTT01000139.1 GCA_003663565.1 Thermoplasmata archaeon | reverse complement strand
CTCCACAGGACGCTCCACAGGATTCCCAAGGCGGTGGCCCAGAAGAAGCAGTTCAAGAGCTTACGGGGGAAGTTGAGGAGGCTGAGGAATCCACGTCGGATGATAAGATAGCAGCACAGCTCGACAACATCAAAGGGCAGATTCCACAGATTATGGGACTAGCAGATAAAGATCCTAAAGCTTTCAAGCAAACTATGAATATGATTAACAAATTAATACAACTCGCTCATTCCCGGTCCAAAACCACAAAAAAATCTGAGACTCGCGAAAAAATTGAGCAGTTGATTAAGGCGATCAACAGTAAGGCCTCGACAAAGCCAAGCTCACATGGTATTATATATCCTGTAGGCACTAGACTGGGTCGATACAAAAAAGTCTTAGTGGAAGGGAAGTCAACCTGGCGCGAGATGTCATCTGGAGCTGTGAAGGATAACAGCGGGAATCCGATATCTGTCAAAGAATACAACAAACAAACAAATGCCAACCAGCGAGAAGAGGGTTTGGATGACTCAACTTGATTTTAGAGTTAATCTTAGAGAGATCGCCGAAAAAGTAGGTCAAACTGCCGAAGCGCTTTCTAAGCGAGTCAACGATGAGATCAAGAACCTATCCATTTCGACTCATGCGTTCGTTGTAAGTTACGCCAATGAAAAATTAAAAGGTTTCAATCGAAGTCATTTTTTCGGTGAAGGTGGGCAGAATGTTCGCTGGAATGAAGTTGCGCCAAATATTTGGGTTGTCGAAATCGACGAGTCAGTTAAATGGATAGAAGAGGGTCGCGGCCCGGTCAGTATGGCAACCGCAGACTGGTTGCTGAAGCCAGGTGCTAAGGGTGTCAAGACCGCAAAAGACGGGTCAACTTACCGAGTTATACCATTCTCCCACGGTCAGGGTGTAGGCGGCAAGAAGACTTCGGGTGATCCAGAAATAGCATCTATGATCCGAAAAACACTGCGAAAGAAAAGTATCAGCCTCAATAAAATAGAGCGCGACCAGTTCGACAAGCCGAAATTGGGGGTTTTGCATAAGCTGGGAATTAATGAGAAGAGATCTCAATATCCGCAAAGCCTATTCTCCGCCCCCCGTAATGAAAAGACCGCTAAGCAAATTGGCCTGAAGGCTCACACTGGACATCACTATCTCAACAATGCGGTAGTGGTCCAACGGGAGACCGAAGGTAAGAATGGTAAGTCTAAGATATCAAAGGAAGTTGTGACGTTTCGCGTTGTATCATCCAAACATCAAGCTGAGGGTAAATGGATGTCTCCGAAGGTGGAGCCACTGAACAGTATCCCAGAAGCATATAAGTACGCGGAAGGCGAGTGGGAAAAGATAGTTAAATCCATGGAAGACGAGTACAGGAGAACCTGATGGGCATAGTAGCGACAGATTTAATTATCAAATCAATGCTGGAAGCAGCAATAGAGGACCTACGCGCTAATACGTGGGTGCTTGAGCATATCTTTTCTGATCTGGCAGACGATGCCATGTCCGCTCCAGAGTCTGGATGGAAAGAAGTTCGAACGGCCATAGATTGGTTTTTAAAAACAGATATCCCCGTAATAACACAGCACAGAATAGCTGATGCGCCAAAAATACCATGTATTTCAATTGCATACGAGCCAAGTAATGAAATGGACAATAGGGCTTCACTTGGCGACGAAGGCGGAGTGGAAGATTATATTTTAGATCGCCCCGGCAAAGGAACAGTCGCTGTCATTAAAATTACTAAGAATTTCACCCCAGATGAATATGACATAACCACTGGTGAGGTTGTTATGCCTAAAGGTATAAATACTGATCTAATGTCAGTTGGTAATTATTTTGTCGCAACCAATGGACATTCTTACAAAATACAGGCAATTCACGGATCAGACAGGTTCAAATTACTACCCAACATAACAGATGACTTCACTAATGCGTACGTAGCTCCAAGATCTAATGTTTGGAACGCCCATAAGGAATTAACATTTCTGAAAGAGTCTTACTCAATTGGGTGTCATACACAAAATGACCCAGGTACTACAATATGGCTCTGGCAGATCATTTTTTATTCCATGCTTAGGTATAAAGAAGCTTTTCTGGAAAGCAGGGGTTTTGAGATCAGCACCTTGCAATCATCAGGCCTGGTCCGCAACACAGAACTACAGACAGAGAATGTGTTTTCAAAATATATAACCATTTCAGGTGAAGTCGAGGCTTCTTGGATTAAGTTCATAGCACCTAAGTTCGAGTCGGTAGCTGCTACCTTCAACGTCGACGCACCGGACGCCATCGACACTGATTATGTGTACGGCGACGACGCAGAAGAATGCCCTCCAGGTTGGGCCACAGGTGATGATTTCGTAGATCAGGAGTTCGACGAAGACGATGAGGACGATTGCTAATGAAGGTTTCTGTAATAGCCATACCTCACCCAGACTTAGACAATCTTTTCCTACACGGTAAGCGTAGGGATAATAAAAAGTGGACCTTACCTGGCGGTGGTGCCGAAGGCGACGAGTGCGCAAAAGAATGTGCAATTAGAGAGTTGTTTGAGGAAACTGGATTAAAAATCAACAACTTAAAATATTGGGGCAAGAAAACTATCAAAAAAGGCAAAAAAGACATCGAGGTTTCTCTTTTTATCGGCAAATGCCCAGAGAATCTTAATCTTAAGGTAGGGAATGACCCAGACTCAGAGATGAAACATTTCAAATTTTTGGACCCGATGTCCCACGGAAACATGCATGTTCCGATGAGTCACAATATACTTAAGGACTACCTAAACGATGTATAATCAGGTGAATTCTAACTTATTCCATTCTAAAGTCTCAGAAGCTATAAGTACCAGAAAAAGAGTTGGATCTGAGTTGGATGCTTACGATAAGTCTGACTATGAGAACATGAATACATTCTTACATCAAGATGGAAAGAGTGGTTATGCAGTAAAGGCTGATGGGGAACTCGTAAGTGTCTTTTCTTCAGAAAAGGGCAGGGGGCATGGATTAATGGAACACGCGCTATCCCAAGGTGCGGCACATGGCAATGCAACGGACGGATATTTAACGTCATTTTACGAAAAGCATGGAGCGAAAGAGTACAAGCGAGATGCAAACTGGGAACCAGGGGGTCCTGATATCGTCTACTTTAAGTTCCCTAAAAAAGGAGTAGATGTAAGTAAGGCTGAAGATGCAGAAGAGACTAGAGATGTTGAAGATGTTGAAAAAAGATTTCACCCGGCTATAGATGGCGGAAGTCACTTTATATTGAGCCCGGAAAACCCTGCGGCTGAAAACGTATCCAACATGACGCCGGATGAAGTTTTGGATCACATTCGTTCGCTGGGTGAGACAGTTGAAGACACTTATGGCAAGTATGGTAAGATTGAACGCAGCTTTATCATTCACGACCCACAACACGTCGATAAGTTGCATAATCTCGCATCCAGGCTAGGTCAAGAGTCAGCAATTATTTCCCACGATGGTATCCATGAAATGCATTACTATCATGGAGAGCACGCAGGAAAGTATAGAGTTGGAAAAGGTACAACTACTTCAGACGCCCAACCTGACGATAACTATACTAAAATAACTGACCATGAGGGGAACAATACGTTCTTTTCCCATAATTTCGACTTTGATGATAAGAGCCTGAAATCAAAAATACAAAAACATGAAGTGTCCGAGAAGATACTTAAATCATTGAAGAAATATAGTACAGATAGATTCAGGTTCCAAAAATACTGGCACATGATTCTAGGAGACCTAACGGATAATTCGCTAGAGAAGGCCTTGCGAATCCGAACGGATGATAGAGTTTTCGTTTCTATGGATGGTGACAATATTGGCGCATCAGTCGAGCGAGCAGCTATGGCCGACGACCTGGAAACTATCATCCATCAATCAGAAACGATCATGGCCGGGCAGAAGATTATCCGCCAATGGGCATCCCGTAACGATGCAGATATTTATATTGACGGTGGCGATGATATGGCATTTACGTTGCCAGCTGCAGCCATCGACGGCATCGAGTCCATGAGACGCGAATATCACGAAAAAACCGGATTTACGGTAACTGTGGGTATTGGCGAGTCAATATCTCGTGCCGGTCATGCAATGCTGTTCGGTAAGTTAAAGGGCAAGAATCAGATCAACGAGTG
>QMTT01000138.1 GCA_003663565.1 Thermoplasmata archaeon | reverse complement strand
TACTGGGGGGACATCTTAAATAATGGTACTTGAAATATTTTAAGAGTTGTTTATAGAATGAAACAAACGTCCGTCATATGTATGTCACAAGGTGCTTCTAATGTCATCTACTACCATTTATAAAATCATTAGAACTTTCAGAAGATCTTTAAGAAATGACAAAAAAGGCGTTGCGCTGGTGGTAACAGCATTTGTCTTGATAGGAATTGTTTTAGCAGCATTAGCATTGGTAAGGGTTACATATGTACCATCAAAAGCAAAAAGTCTTGAGGTAAACCATTACAGAGAAGTCATGAACCAACTTATGGAAGTGAAGTCCCTAATAGACGTTCTTATGTCGTCAAGGTCATCCTCTGTGACGTTCTACTGGCCTGTGAAGCTTGGTTACACACAGAACCTCATTTTAGGAATGGACATCGTCCAAGCGTCGCTGGGATATGATGACAGGGGCCTCTCATACGCTATTTCTTATGGCTATCTTTTTAATGATAGTGGCGTGTGGGTATTCAGTAGAGTCTACGACTCGCCAAGGGTCTCTGGTGGTATACTATACAAGGGTCTCTATCAGTACTATGGGACAATAGAGCTCTATTATAGTGGTGGAGTTCTTTATTTGAACCATAATAACAGGTATTATACTGTCTTAGCACTACCAATAAGGTTCGATGCAAGCGTGACTCAGGATGGGACTCGGGTAATAGGATTGTATGCTCAAATGCCTGCAATATTCCCGGGCTCTGGTATGCACACCTCTGTTTCTGGGATGGGATCTGCAACCCTTAAGATAACATGTAGAGAAGTACAACCACCTTACTCTCCGCCAAAGGTTGGAGAGCCGTCAATTGTTATAATAAAGATTGAGTCTTGGGAGGATCGTTATTTGGATTATGCCAAGGCATTTCTAGTAGAGTTAGAGAACATATTGTTACAAATGAACTATACTAAAGTGAAGACAAATGCCACAACTTTAGAGGATGCAATAAATGAATTTGGAGTAAACATTACTGGAAACACGTTTGAGAGGTACATGATATTCTTTGATGAGGAAACTAAAACATATTACATCATAATCGGGGGTATTGACTACCTGAGATTTCAGTATGGTGACTTCACTGTGAACGTGCAGATAGCGCCCTCGACAACGTGACACAGGCAATGCGTAGGATCACCTCCCTTGCGGGCTGGAAGCCTCGCACTTCATGGTGGGGAGGAGGTCAGAGCAGAAATCATTATAAGTATGCAAGGGCTGTTTTGTAGATGGTAAAAAGCGTAAGTTTAACACTTACTGTTCTTCACAATTTTTTAAAATATTATTTTGGTTTACTTATTATGATAAAGTGATCCCCGATATGTAGGATCCCAAACCCAAACGAGAATCGCTAAAAAGCCACGAGAATACGGGACTCACATGCCCCCAAAAGCCACCCAATGAAGCCAGAGGAGGGAAGGTTATCCGCTACGATAGTCTCGCGTGCTCTAAAAGTAGCGGATAACCAGAATGAGTTTAGTGAAAAGATCTTCATGATGTTTCAATGAAGAGCACGCCTTAGAGAGGTGTTTAGTGTCCTGAGGAGGGTTCAAAAGGGACATAGGAAAAAAGTCTCTTCTGGAAGAAAACTTGGGATAATTACTAAGGACTTTGCCCTCTACTATAAAGCATATAAATTACTTTCGGAGAGGGGAATTCCCGTATACCATGGATTGCCCGGGGATCCTATTCCACTTGATGTTGGCATAGTTCTTACAAGTGAGGAGGACGCGAAATATATAGATCACCCAGTGAAAGTCGTTGTCAGAGATGATGCCCCTCTTGAGAAGTACATTGAGATGGCTATAGCCCTTTTAGGCTCTAAGGGAAGCCCTGAGCATATAGTCATAGGGATAGACCCAGGAGAATATCCAGGATTTGTCGTTCTCAGTAATGGAAGGATACTTAATGCGAAGAATCTAAAGAGGCCCGAAGATGTAGGTTCTGAGATAAAATTCTTTTTGAACAAATATTCTCCTAAGACATGTGTCATAAAAATAGGAAACCTTGGCGGCATATATCTCTATAGGATTCTTAAGAGCCTTGTAGGAATAAAAGCACGAGTTGAAATAGTGAATGAGTATTCTACTAGTTTTAAGTTGCGAAAGACTTCAGATGTGCTAGCTGCAATAAGGATTGCAATGAGATCTGGAAAGGAGATTAATGTTGAGGAGGAGCTAAATAGGATGAAGATACCAGATGGTGTTCTTAAGGATATACAAAGAAAAAGCAGATTGATCTCAAACGGAAGGGTCACAATATCTAGGGAATTAGCTCTAAGGGTTGCTTTAGGAGAGCTCTCCATAAACGAAGCCATAGAAGTCATGCTGAAGAAGAAGGACCTTAGGAATAGTGCGCCTACAAGAGGTCACTGAACGTTCAAACATCATTTTAAGGAGATATTTTTGTGAGATAATGAATATATACCTCTTCTTCTCTCGATTATCTGAGCGAAAAAGGTAATAATATCCTCACAACTGAGTCATTAGGTGATCCAAGTAATCATTCACGCTAATACTTAAAATAGGGTGAGGGGAATGCCATCGGATTCAAACGCTTTTGTGTACCTTCGAGTTGCAGATCCCTATAGGGAAGACGCTTATAGACTTGTTGTTAGAGTAAGTCAGTCAACATTAGAAAGGCTTAATGCATCAGTAGGAGACATATTACTCATTCAGAACCCCACGAATAGTGCAAAGAGGGCAGTAGCTCAAGCCCTTAGATTGAGACCACAAGAAGAGGGAGAAGAGATAATCAGAATGAACTCCATGATACGCAGATCAGTAGGGGTTGGCATAAACGATCGAGTTCTCGTAAAGAAGGCAGAGATAAAGCAGGCTCAGGAAGTGGTTCTTGCACCAATCACCACGGAGGCCTATGGAAGGATCTATGTTGATCCTGAGTTTAAGGATCAGATACGCAGGTACATGCTTAATAAGCCCTTAATATCCGGAATGATAATTCAGATCCAACATGCTTGGATGTCTCTACCCTTTGGTGTCGTCAGGACAAGACCTGCAGGACCTGTTATAGTGACATCTAAGACTCAAGTGACGATCCTGGACAGACCGTTCTCAGAGGCAAGACCATCTACGGGAGTGACATATGACGATATAGGAGGTATGAAAGACGTAATAGAAAAAGTACGTGAAATGATAGAACTACCATTAAAATATCCGGAGCTCTTCGAGAGACTTGGCATAGAACCTCCTAAGGGTGTTCTCTTGTATGGTCCGCCTGGTACGGGTAAGACGCTTCTTGCTAAGGCTGTTGCAAATGAAGCAGATGCAGCTTTCTTCAGCATAAATGGTCCAGAAATCATGTCGAAGTATTACGGAGAATCTGAAGAGAACTTGAGAAGGGTTTTCGAACAGGCTAAGAGGAATGCACCTTCTATAATATTTATCGATGAAATAGATGCTATAGCACCTAAAAGAGACGAGGTTGCGGGGGAGACTGAGCGTAGAGTAGTAGCCCAGCTCCTAACACTGATGGATGGTCTAGAAGAAAGGGGACGCGTCATAGTAATTGGAGCAACAAATAGACCAGATGCTCTAGATCCAGCACTTCGTAGACCAGGGAGGTTTGACAGGGAGATAGAAGTTCGCGTTCCAGATAAAGAGGGAAGGAAGGAAATCCTTCAGATACACACTAGGAATATGCCTCTTGCTGATGATGTGGATCTTGATAAGCTTGCAGAGATGACACATGGATTCGTAGGTGCAGACCTTGCAGCGCTATGTCGTGAAGCTGCCATGAACGCGTTGCGTAGATATCTTCCAAAGATGGATCTTGATAAGGGTCCAGACCCTAAGTTGCTTGAGGAAATGAAA
This sequence comes from Thermoplasmata archaeon, assembly GCA_003663565.1. The sequence goes on along the minus strand of QMTT01000138.1, from coordinate 286 downwards.
GTGACCATGAAGGACTTTCTGAATGCGTTAAAGTATGTACAGCCAAGTGCTCTTAGAGAGGTGCTTATAAGAATTCCGGAAGTCAAGTGGGAAGACATTGGAGGTCTTGAGGAGGTCAAAAAGGAGCTGAGAGAGACTGTAGAGCTTCCACTCAGGTATCCAGAAGCGTATACAAAGCTCGGAATGAAGCCTCCTAAGGGTGTTCTCTTGTATGGTCCGCCTGGTACGGGTAAGACGCTTCTTGCTAAGGCTGTTGCAAATGAAGCAGATGCGAACTTCATTTCAG
>QMTT01000137.1 GCA_003663565.1 Thermoplasmata archaeon | reverse complement strand
GAGAAGAACGAACCAGTTTTACTTGATGATATTCAAAGCCCTCTGTTGTCTCCTGAGATTGGATTTCAAGACGTAGATCAAGGTTTCCCTAAGAAGAACCCAAAGAGAACACAAACGATTTCTGAGGACATATTCGGCGCACTAGAGAAGCCAGGATCGGCATCCCGTGCGTCTCTATATAAGATGTTTTCGGATGATGAAGACCTTCCTGGCTTTGTTGATATCATGAAGGGTAGAAGAACCTTCACGGCTAGAGAACTCATTAGAAAGATTGAAGACGATACAGGAAGAGATCTCACTTTTGGGCCAAGAGATTCTGACGAACAGACAAACTTCGAAGGCTTCGTTAATGGAGTGAATGGCTTCCTTCTTGATATAGGAACTTCTCCAGAAACATATGTAGGGTTTGGCCCTCAGGCTGTGGCGTTTAAGACCATAGGAAAATTGATTCAGAAGGCAGGCAAGAACCCTAAGTTTGCGAGGAAGTTCTTCTTGACTCTTGCGAGGAAAGCAGGACCGAAAGAGGTTGTTAAGAAAAAGGCCCTTCGTCATATGGCGGAAGGACTGACAAAGACTCAGGCAACTAGGGCCGCAGTTGGAGGAACCATTGGTGGCTTAACCATTGATGAAGGGGATACGGTTTTTGATGCATTCCAGAGTATAGTTACTGGAGGGGCGGCAGGAGCTTTTCTTCTTCCTTCCTTGAGAATGGCAGGGAAAGGTTTATCTTCTACAGCAACGACAGGACTTGATGGAGCAGCTGAAGTCATGCTTAAAGATTCATTAAAGAGGATTCGAGGTAGTAAGGCAGCAGCAGAATTGGTAGAGAAAGGCGTAATTAAGAAGACTGATGACTTAAAACTTTCAACGCTATTTACTCAGTCTAATAAAGCCAGAAAGAAATCAAAAGAGATTGGCCGATTGTTCATGGAAAAGAAAGAGCTGGCCGAAAGAGAGATTGTCGGTGATTGGATTCGAGCAGGCGTTCCTAAGAATAAGATCCAAGAGAATCTTTTACTTTTTGAGAAGTTCAAGGCAGGCAAACTTTCGGGATCAACGGAAATAAGAAACAGAATACTTAAGCACTTTAGAGAAACCAGACCGTTTAGGGGCAAGAATGCCGAAGTGACAGCGATAGAAGCTGGCCTTGAGACAAAGCTTGCTAGTCAGATAACCAATAAGATGATGAATCTTAAAACTTTTGGGCGAGCATCTTCCAGACCTTCAATAGCTAGAGCAAGAGTAAACCCATCCTCAACAGGACGTAATGCAAATGTATTAAGCCGAGGAGAACTAAAGGCACTTAAGGGAGTCAAAGACAATACTTTGAGATCATTAATTAATGCTGATGCAATTAAAAAAGGCGCGAAGTCGAAAGATATTCTCGACAACCCATTAATGGAAAGTGCTTTAAGAAGACACGTCGCTATGAACAGGGACCTTGTTGCAAATGCTACGAGAAGATATAAGGGAAGTGGAAGAGAAGAACTTATTTTTGCTCCACTTGACTTTCACATGACTGACCTTAAGACGGTTGGAGATGATGCTCTTAAGTTTAGTGAGAGTGCAATTAAAGAAGGCGCCAGGTTAAGGAAGGGTGACGCTGTTGAATACGCCGCCGATGAAGTAACAAGACAATTATCAAAAGATATTGGTGCGAATAAATACGCTGCTATGCTTTTATCAAAGAACCAGTTGGTTGGACGTAGAGGGATGGTAGACATTTATAGTGCTATCAATAATGCATCTCTAAGAAAGGGTGTTGCGGAAGGGAATGGAATAGAGATATCGAAGTCATTGTTTAAATGGTTTGGGACGGCAACGAACTTAGTAAAAACTAATCAGCTTCTTTACAACACTTCATGGCTTAAAGGAAACTATATTGAAGGTGTGACTAAAGCATACATGGCCGCAGGTTCTAGGGCCGCATTAGACGCAGCTATTCAGTTACCAGTAGGGTTAGCTAAGGCTGCCTTGAAGAAGATGAAAGTTATCAAGCAAACGGATGACATGAAGAGTTTGTCAAGTCTGGATAGTTCAGCACTGGTAGATGATATGCTTAAGGCCCAATCAATGAAGACAAGGTTAAATACAATAATACCTTATGGCCTAGATTTCCCTGTTGCCTTAGCAAAGCTAGGAGTTATTGAAAACTCTCAGGCAGCAAACTTCGTAAAGAGAATGGTTGATGATGACCTTTTGATAGCAAAGTTTAAAGAGGACCCGTCGACGTTACTAAAAGGATCAAAGATAAAGGGTGTTACCCTAGAGTCAACAAAAGACGGCTTAAACGCTATCCAGAAGTATTCAGACTTTATGTGGTCTGGCCCCGTAGCAAGGCTTGCAAGGGCGACTGAGGACTCCATGAGAATGATTACATACAAACATGTATTGCAATCGCTTAAGCATAAGTTTCCTGGCTTTGATAAAGTGTTGAATTCTAATCTTATTAGAGGAAAGCATAGTCGAATACTTGCTTTGACTGATGAACATGCAATGAAAGGGATTAAGAGAACATTAAGTAAAGAAGAGTTTGATTTTATGCTAAGAAGAGCTGTTAATAAAGAAGTCGAATCAGGCGGTCCATTATCAATGAGTAAATATAATAAAGTGAAGAAGACTGTTACTAACCGATTTAACTCAATCAACAATGCAGGCGCTGAAGCAAGAATGGAAAGACTTAGACCTGTGCTTAGGGCAAGAGAGTTAATGGAAGAGGCTGCCAATAAGACGAACAATGCTTTCTTTAGTTACGATGAAGTTAGTGCTGCGGAAGAATTCATTGCGAAAAAGATCTTCCCTTACTGGACCTATGCCACGAGGAGCGTTGATTATTGGGCCGACAAGTTCTTTACTCCTGAAGGGATAAGAAGAATCTCTTTATCAGCAAAAGTTCCGGCCAATTTGGGCAGACCTCTTGATGAGGACGAAAGAAGGGCGTTGCCTGATTATATGAGAAAACAGTTGCCAAGAGTTTCCGCTGATGGAAGTTCGCTAAGATCTCTTCCTCAGTTTCCTTTGCTAGATACCATTAACAAGTTTGACAGTATGAACTCTGTACTTAAACAACTTAGCCCATTGATTCAAGTTCCTGCATCTATTTTATCTGACACGGACTTCTTACGAGAACGAAAGTTAACTCCAAACGAGGAGAGACAACCCGTTGTTAAGATTTCACCAAGTAAAGAAACATTGATCACACCTGATTCTATCCTTGCAAAGATGAACATTTTTGAGAATAAGATGAAGGATGGATATGTAACGAACAGTGCCAGGTCGAAGCAAGCATTAACATTCTCAAGAGGTTTACTGAGCATGGGGTTTCTTGATCAAATGGCAAAGGCCGTAGAACAGACGAAGAAAGATCCGAACTTCCAAGGTGTTCCTAGATTGGATGCAGCTACTTTTGCAAAGAAGCTATTCAAAGAGACACTCTCACCAGTGAAAGAAAGAGAAGTAGAGAGACGCGGAAGGATAATGAAAAGATCTAAGGCCGCAAAGAAGAAGAAAGCAAAATTCGACGCTGATAGTAGGCGTGAAATACTGAAGGGTACAAAATGATATTCGACACTGAACCAAAGAACTCAAAGATTAAAGACATGGAAGAAGTTGAACTGGACGACGCTGTTGAAGTGACGAAGAATAGTAATCGGCTTAAGAAGATGTTCAATCAAAAGATGAAGGATGAAGACGAAGAGCCGGAAGACGAGGACGACAAAAAGGCATCCAAGCTTTCCGACTTCATTGAAGTTGTTATTCGGCTTAAAAAGTAATCCTGCTAATACTTTCAGCAATCACCTTAAAGACTTTACTGGTGCTATCATACTTACCGTGAGACTCCAGGAACCAACCTCTCTTGATCCTTACGTCCTTCACAAGTTTATTGTATGAAGACGATAACATTCTGTATGGTGACGATAGGACGTCCTTAGGATTCCAAAAGTTAATCCATTCAAAGTCATCGCTTGTCGGCTCAATCGCTTTGATATCTGAGTACCTCTTGCCGCTAAGGAAGATATGCAATGGTGAGCCTGTTGTATAAACTCCTGCAATTTGTTTATCTAGTAGTCCAACCTTCTGCATATCCCAGAGGTAATTGGAAATCATAATCGTTCCGAGACTGTGAGCGATAATGAAGATTGGAGCAT
>QMTT01000136.1 GCA_003663565.1 Thermoplasmata archaeon | reverse complement strand
GCGAAACTCGTCTCCTATCTTGCTGCTGAGACCGTTGATGATGTCATGACAAGACATTTAATAGTTTCCCATCCAGACGAGTACATCAAGGATGCTCTTAACAAGATGAGAAGATATAGGATAAGATATCTCCCCATAGTAAATGAGAAGAAGGAGCTCCTTGGAGAACTTACACTTCATGAGATAATATTGAAGTTCGGGACTTTGCTTTCGGGGATAATCTAAACGGTTAGGCCGAACATCATGTCCCCCAAGGTGCTTATTCGACGTCACAAGGAATGGAAGTGATCTCCTATGGAACCCACGACAGCGTTCCTCATAGTCCTAGGAATAACGTTAGCTTCTGTGAAGCTTCTTGATGAGTATTTATCAAGAAAGCATATTCCTATGGTTCTAGGAGAGCTCTTTTTAGGTATAATCTTAGCTACTATCTTTAGCTTTATCTCAGAAGAATTATTGGACGCTTGTGGCTCTGAGATCTATGAGGTCTTTTCACTCCTGGGAATAATGTTTCTAATGTTCATTTCAGGGTTAGAGACGGATGTGGGATACCTGCAGAGGTCTATAAAGTATGGGTTCTCAGTGGCCTTCTTAGGATCAGTAGTACCATTTATTTTAATCCTTGGTACTTTCACGCTTATTGGCATGGACCGAGATCTAGCATTGATATATTCCACAATAGCAGTGGCAACCTCTGTAGGACTCACAGTTAGAGTGCTTACAGACTTAAACGTCTTGAGGAAAGATTACAGCGTGATAATAATATCTGCAGCTGTTATAGATGATATCATTGGCATAGTAGTCCTTGGTATCGTTCTCGGATCGAGAAACCTTTACCTTCTTGGAGTAGGTATAGCAACGTTCTTTGTTGTCGTGCTCGCTTTCTACAAATGGATAATCTCGCCTCTCTCTAGGAGCATAGAAAAGTACGTCCAGGCGGAATATACATACATATCACTTGCAATAGTCTTTGTAATAGTCTTCTCAATACTTGCCAAAAGTCTTGGACTAGCAGCGATTACTGGAGCTTACTTTGCTGGGCTTATACTGGGGAAAACCAAGGAAAGACAAGTGATATTGAACGCAATAAAGGGTATAGCGTACGCGATGTTCATACCGTTGTTCTTCGTGGGTGTAGGGTTCGAAATAGTCCTAGAGATAAAAAGTCTGGGAGCACACTCATCGAACGCACTATCTGAGATCTTGCTCACGTGGATACCTTACACATTCATCGTCCTAGCGATACTTGGAAAGATAATAGGAGCATTCATTGGAGCGAAGATACTTGGGCAGTCCACAAGAAGTAGCCTTATAGTAGGTGTGGGGATGGTTCCTCGTATGGAAGTAGCACTCGTCGTTGCGAGCATTGCAATATCCTCAAACATTCTTGGTACTGTAGAAGGCACTACGATGTTATATTCAACGATACTTCTCGTAATAGTGTCTTCTATACTTACACCACCGATCCTCCAGAGACTTATAGTGGGAAAAAAGAAAAAAGGTGGAAAAAAGGTTAGACACGAGAAGTGATCTTAACGTTTTCTACTAAAACCCACGGAAGCGTGCATCTAAAGGTCTCTTTATATTCTCTGCTAGCTTCTCTAAACTTCATGAGGACTTCGTCCACACTACTCGTTATGGATGCTCCTAGAAGACATCCCACGAGTTCCCCTTCTTTTATGTAGTATGCTGGATTTGCCATCACAGAGAATCTGCCACTCTCAGGATTTGTCGAATGAGCACCTTGGAGGGACATGATGTATACTCCTTCAGAGATCTCAGAGATCATGTCCTCAAAGGACTTCTTTCCGAACTCTATACTAAGGTTATGCACGTTTATTCCATATGATCCTGTTCTGGGATCTCTTGTGGCATGTCCAGTGGTCTCTCTTCCTTCTAAGGACGCCCAGTGATAGTTCCATAGGGATTCCTTAAGGACTCCTTTTTCCACGATCTCCATTCTCTTAGTCTTAACTCCATCGGCATCATAAGGTACATAGTTTATGAGATCCTTCCTCGTAGGGTCGTCGTATATTGTCAGGTGCTCACTAAATATCTTTTCGCTGAACTTTCCGAGATATCTGCTACTCTTCTTATGTATTGCGTCTCCTTTAATTGCAGGCACAAAACCGTATGTTAGGAGGCTAGAAATAGCGGATGGATGCCATATTGTTGGAACACTCATGTCTTTTGCTCTTATAGTATTTTCTGCCTTCTTAGCAAGGAATTCAAGACTTTCTATCAGAGAAGATGGATCCTCTATTTGCTCCTTAGATATAATGTAATCTTGTATCCCAGGACTTGCTCCCTCTGAGGTCTTCACGGAGAGGTATGAAGAGAGCGCATTTCCGTAGCCTGTGGTCACTATTTCAGCTCCATAAGAGTTCACGATATAGGACTCCTCTATTTGAGCGTTATATCCTACCATATATACCATCCTGTTCTCTTTGGTAAGGCTCTTATGAAGCTCTTGTACAGCCTTAGACGCGATCTCTATGTCATATGTTACGTCTTTACGCTCTTCATATGTGTTGCTATAATTTGGAATCCCAGGCCATTCGGGATCTTCTTTAGATGCCTTTGCTATTGAGATAGCATTTGTTAAGGCCCTAAGAAGTCCATTCTCAGAGATATCTGTCGTATAAGCACTTCCATGTTTCTTCCCTATTGAAACTATTACTTGTGCTCCTGAGATCGTTGATATCCTCGAGGATACGTTTCCTACGAGCACTTCATAGGAAATCATTGTGGATCTCAGCCCATATATGAACACTTCCCTTGCTCCTAGAGTTTCTCCAAGTTTCACAACCTTTTCAAGAACATCTATCAAGATCATCACCCAAGCTTTACGCCTCTAACTCTTATGTGAGGACCTCCACTAGAGACAAGGGCTTCCTGTCCCTTACCACATCTTCCAGTCTCAAAGTCAAGATCGTTTGCTAGTGCGTCTATCTTCCAGAGCCATTCAAGGGCTACTCCAGTGATAGCACCCACATATACAGGTCTGGATATCTCCCCGTTCTTGATATAGTATGCCTCTTGTACTCCTACATGGAAGGATGAACTTAGGTCCGCTTCTCCTCCCATGAATGAGACTATGTAAAGACCTTCCTTTATGCCCTCAAAGAGCTCGTCCTTTGAGTAATCTCCTGGAAGGAAGAACGTGTTTCTCATCCTTATTATGGGTGGATACGTGTAATCCTCTGCTCTTGCATTCCCTGTAAGCTCAAGGTTGAACTTGTGAGCATACTCCCTGTTTGTGAGCACTTCCATTAAAATACCGTTCTTGACGATCTCGACACGCCTCGTGGGAACTCCTTCATCATCGTATAGCTCAGTTCCAAAACCGTTTTCCAAGCGTCCATCATCTACGATATTTATGTAGTCTGGGGCTATTTTTTGTCCAAGCTTGTTCGCCAGTGCACCACTCATCGTTAAATCTGCCTCCACAAGATGGCCCAGAGCTTCATGAGCTATAACTCCAACAACTTCTGGGGCTACAACGATGTCATAAGTTCCAGGGTTTACAACACGTCCCTCTAACTGACCATAGAGTCTTTTTATGAGGACCTCTGCAACCTTTTCAGGACCATATTCTACCTCTAGAACCTTAAATCCTCTCCAAGAATCTCCTCGCTCGTCTCTTACTCCTTGGGATTTTTCTCCCATCTTTCCAGAAACCCAGACGTATCTCCAGACGTAGTCTGTGTCGTGTGCTATCTCAGTTCCTTCGCTTGTCATTAAGTATTTCCTTCCTTCTCGGTCTCTATATCTAATTCTTACACTTTTTACTAAACCCTTAACATCCTTTCCGAGTATTGAGGATCTTATATCTTTGAGTAGCTCTATCTTATCCTCTGGTGATACATCTCCTATTTTCAGTCCCTTTTTAACGTCATCTTTTACGGGTTTTACCTCTTTGAGAGTCACAGATCCCTCAGAAGCTCTTGCTATTTTATATGCTTGTTCTAGGGCCTCGATAATCTTCGATTCATCTGTCGTACTGCTTTGCCCCCAAGAGCCCTTATAAAGAACCCTGACAAAGAAGCCCTTTTCGGATCTCTTATGGTAGTTTATGTGCTTATCAATGGCCTCGATGTTTGTCATTTCGAACTCTTCTCCTCTAACCTCAACGTAGTCAAGGCCAAGTTTT
>QMTT01000135.1 GCA_003663565.1 Thermoplasmata archaeon | reverse complement strand
TGGTTGTTGGTCTGGCTGGGACGGGTGATGATATTAAAAACGGATTCACAAAGGAAACCCTTGCCAATATGTTGAGCAGACAGGGACTTGCGATGAAGGAAGAGTCCAGAAAAAATTTGAGTTCAGATAATGTGGCATCAGTTATGGTTACGGCTGAGTTACCTCCATTTGCCAAGACAGGGTCGAGAATAGACGTTGCGGTCTCCTCTATCGGTGATGCAAAGAGCCTGCTGGGAGGTGCTCTTCTTATGACTCCGCTTAGAGGGGCGGATGGCAGGATCTATGCTGTGGCGCAGGGTGCGGTATCTATCGGAGGTTTCTCCGCCGGCGGCAGCGGTGCAAATGTTTCTAAAAATCACCCGACTTGTGGCCGGGTTACAAATGGTGCCTTTGTCGAGAGGGAACTTGTGTACAATTTTGAAAACAGAAAATCATTTGCCATAAATCTTTATAGATCAGATTTTACGACCGCAACAGAGATGGCGGCTGCCATAAATGGTACGATGGAGGGGGTGGAGGCCAAACTTGTTGATTCATCTACTATTTCAGTGAATATAAACGAGTCTTTTAAAGGGAGTTTAGTAAAGCTTGTTTCGATTGTTGAAAATATTAATGTTACGGTTGATTCCCCTGCAGTTGTGATAATAGATGAGAAGACCGGTACGATTGTTATGGGAGAAAATGTAAGGATATCCACAGTCGCTGTGGCCCATGGAAATTTGTTCATCCAGATAAAGGATAAAAAGAGTGTATCTCAACCATCCCCATTTGCCCCTGCTCCTCCTGCCGGCAGCGCTCCGGTCGATGCAGGGGGCGGCACAATAGTCGCTCCCGGGGGACAGACTGTTGTGACAACTGAAACAACGATTGGTGTTCAAGAAGAAAAGAATCGTCTGGTGGTTGTACCAAAGGGGGTTAGTATTCAGGACGTAGTAAAAGCGCTTAACGCCATAGGTGTTACGCCGGGGGATCTGATAACCATATTGCAGACAATCAAATCTGCAGGGGCGCTTCAGGCAGATTTGAAGGTAATGTAGAGTCAGGGATAGGAGGTCGGGGATGGAAGGAATAAATTTAAACGGATTAACAACAGGGGTGGTCTTTAAGGATAAAGAAACTGGCCGGCCCGAGGGAGTGCAGCCGGGGTCCAGTGAAGAAAAGCTTAAAAAAGCATGTGCTGATTTTGAAGCCATCTTCATTAATTATATGATGAAGACCATGCGGAACACGATTCCTAAAAGCGGGCTTAATAATTTTCCAGGCAAGGATATTTATGCTACAATGGTTGACCAGAAGGTAGCACAAGATCTTGCAACAAAAAAGGGAGGCATAGGTCTTCAGGAAATCCTTTTACGCCGGCTTGGCGGATCTTAGGTCCAAGGATTAGTCTGGGCATTTGCTAAAGTTTTGTTGTAAACTTGCCGATATCCTTTTAAACTGAGGTGAATATAAAGAAAGGTATTATAGATGAAAATTTCTGAAACTGGAAATTCCACAAACGAGCTTATTTCAATGTATAAGATAAATGAGGGCAAAGTAGGTTCCGAGTCTGAGGAGCAGGCAGCTAACAGCGTGGTTCCAGAAGATAAAGTCAGTTTATCCTCAACGGCAAGGGATATTCAGCTGGCAGAGAAAGTTATTGAAAAACTCCCCGATATTCGAGAAGAAAAGGTTCAGGCATTGAAAGATCAGATAGCAACGGGGAAATACAATGTGAGCGGAGAAAAGATTGCCGAAAAGATGATGAGCGAATCACTTCTGGATATAGTGGTTTGATTCAATGAATAACGAATTACATTCCCTTTATGATTCTCTTGTTTCAGTCCTGAGAAAAGAGATCGAAGTCTACCGGAAGCTTCACGACTCTCTCCTGTATGAAAAAGAAATCCTGGCAGGATCTTCAGTGAATGAAATATATGAAAATAATTATAGAAAAGAAACCTGTATTCTGAAGGCGAAGATGGTGAAAGAGGTAAGGACAAAATTGTTAGAGAAGATCATCAGCGCCCTCAATCTTGACGGAAGGGATATAAGGCTTTCAACGTTGCTGCTGCATGGAGATGACAGTCAGAAAAAGGAACTGGAGGAATGCCGATTAACCCTTTGTTCCCTTTTGATGAACGTCAATGAATTGAGTAAAAGAAACAAGGCTTTGCTTGTTTCTTCTCTTTTTTATGTGCGGAAATCCATCGATTTTCTCGGGCAGATTATTTCTCCCGGCGTAACATACCTGAGCACTGGAAAATTAAAAGAAAACCATTTGAATGGAAAAATTGTAAGCAGGGAAGGATAGTTAAATGTCAGGTATCGATGCATTGAATATAGCGAGAGGTGCTTTGTTGAGCCATCAAACTGCAATCAATCTCACTGGAACCAATATTGTCAATGCAAACACCTCCGGATATACGAGGCAGCGGCCGGTATTCGGTGCTTTGAATCCAAGTGTTGAGATATCAAAGATAGAACGGGTTTATGATAAGTTTCTCGGGGCTCAGATCAATGAGCAGATGCATAATCTGGGGTATGGTGAAGCAAGAAGGGACGAACTGGACAGGATTGAAATGACCTTTAATGAAACCGACGGCGGCGGCATTAATGAGTTATTGAATAAATTCTGGAGTGCCTGGGAGGATTTGTCGGCAAATCCTTCTGGACAAGCTGAAAAGCAGGCGCTGGTTTCCGTTTCCCAGAGTCTGACTTCCATGTTTCATTCATATAGCAATGAGCTTTTTTCCGTCCAGAATGACGTAAATACACAGATACCGTTTCTGGTGGACCAGATCAACAACTATGCCTCGGATATAGCTGATATAAACGCCGGAATTTCGCATACTGAAATAAAAGGTGCGAGTGAGTCTGGTCTGAATAGTCTCAAAGACGAAAGAGCAAATCTTCTATCAGAGCTGGCTGGGATTGTCGATTTCCATTATATAGAGAATTCAAATGGTTCAATAAGCGTCTTTTTGTCCAATGGCATGCCGCTGGTGGAAGGCGACCAGAAATGGGAACTTGATGTCGTGACAAAGAACCATGCATCCAATCCTTCCTTTTATGACGTTGTCTTTAAAGATGATCCCGACAAAAAAGTGATCAATAGTGTTATAACTAATGGAAAATTGGCGGGTTTACTGGAGATTCGCGACAGCACTGTAGAGGGCTATTTGAGTGACCTAAATACTCTGGCTTCGGAAATAGTAGATAAGATAAACGACCAGCATCAACTGGGTTATGATACGAGTCAAAATCCGGGGGAAGATTTTTTTGATGCGACAAAAACAGAGGCTAAAAATATTGAAATTAGTGCCGCTATCATAGCCGATATAAATAAAATAGCAGCCTCAGAGACGGTTAATGGCGATGGTGGCAATGCCGGCCGGATAGGAGCGATTAAGGATGAGCTTCTTATGAATGATGGTCATTCGAGCTTTAATAGTTACTATGCTTCTATTGTGGGGCAAATCGGTCAGGATGTTATAGATGCCGACAGGGATTTTGATCGCCATACAAATCTAACGAGCCAGTTGACGAACAAAAGAGAGGAGATTTCAGGGGTGTCGATTGATGAAGAGATGATGAACCTTATCAAATATCAGACCGGTTATAACGCGGCGGCCAAATTTTTCGGTGCCGCAGATGAATTGATAGATACCCTGATGAATCTGGTGCAGTAGACAAGATCAGGGGTCAGGAACCAGCAGCCCTGAAGAGAGGTGGTCTTATGGTAATGCGTGTATCGGAAAACATGAAGTTTAATACAATAACAGAGAACATGTTTAAGTCTCAGGACAGTTATAATAAACTCGCTGAAAAAATTGCTTCACTAAAGGAAATTAACAGGCCGTCGGATGATCCTATTGGTATGAACAAAGTGCTTAACTTACGAAAATCCAGGGACTCAGTTGAACAATACACCCGGAATATGGATGGTTGTGAATCATGGCTCACCATCACTGAATCAAAACTGTCGGCTGCGGGCGACCTTCTGGCAGATGCCAGGGTAGTGGCTATTGCCCAGTCAACAGCGACCTCGTCTGCCGAGAGGCGAAGTTCGGAAGCAGGGACCGTGCAGCAGCTCATAGATGAAATGCTTACCCTTGCCAATTCAAAGTATGATGGCAGGTATCTTTTTTCGGGCGCAAAAACCGAAGAAGCGCCTTTTTCATCTTCCGGAAGATCTGTTGCTGAGATAGGAACGGCTGCTGCGGCTGATGGAAATACGTT
>QMTT01000134.1 GCA_003663565.1 Thermoplasmata archaeon | reverse complement strand
TGAGCGTAGTCTCGTGAAGACATATACGCTTATTTATAAACGGTGAGGAGCATGAAAAGCACTATAGATACGCTTATTAGTAGACTAAAAAGAGAAGTATATCCCTTACTTAGAGATCGTGTGAGTGAGGAGGAATTTGAACGTGAGGCCAGGAAGTTAGCCATTATAATATTGAATTATGACGAGCTTAAAAGGAAAATCATGCAGAAGTTTGGTCTTCATGTCATAAGAGAGTCTCAGAAGAAAAAAATTTCAGAGATAGTGGATGGGGATAAGAGACTCGAAGTCATAGGGAAAATCCTTGGAGTTAATGAGGTAACTACCGAAAGGGGAAAGTTCTACGCTGGAGTAATAGCAGATGAAACTGGATCTATGCCATTTAGAGCATATGTGGATTCTTTTCCCTTTAACGCTGAGGACAACGTGAGGATAATAAACGCCTATGCAAAGGCTGGTCCTCTAGGAGTTATTCTATATATAACTCAGAACACAATCATAGAACGCTACGATAAAGAGATACATGTCGTTGAAGCAGGAAAGAAGTACATAAAAGAATTAGAAGATGGAATGTTCGGGGTAGAACTCGAAGCACTGGTTTTAAAGGTCGCAAAAAGAGAGAAGGACGTAGAGAAAGGACCTATCCTAAGAGGGTTATTATGTGATAGTACTGGAAAGATAGCGTTCTCATCTTGGTCAGACTTTGATATAAGGGAAGGAGATGTCGTTAAGATCGTTGGTGCAAGAGTTAGGAGCTATAGAGGCATTCCGACGTTAATCCTAGACCCTCACACAGTCGTTGAGAGAATAGAAACAGATATCTCGTGTCCTAAGGCCGAGACGCTTTATGATATAGTATCAAGAGGAGGGGGGCTTGACGTAAGTGTTCAGGGGCTTATCGTGGATGTAAAGCAAGGTAGCGGAATAATAAAGAGGTGTGAAGCCTGTGGAAGGATCCTGAGAGAAGGAGGAATATGCCCAGAACATGGACATGTGAAAGGAGTATACGACCTCAGAGCTCGTGTGGTTATAGATGATGGGACGGGTGCTCTCCTTGCTGTCATAGGGAGAGAACCCCTAGAAAAGTTCCTTGGGGAGACGCTTGATGACCTCTTAGCTAAGGCTAGGAGTGATATAGAATTTGGTAACGGGTATAAATACATCAGGGAAAAACTTCTTGGAATGTACGTCATAGTTAGAGGGGACATAATCCCAGGGAAGACAGGACTCGTGTTCTTTGTTAATTCAATTGAAGAAAACACGTTAGATCAAATGAGCGAGAAGATAACTATGATACTAGAAGAGCTTTCATAAGGTGATGCTCATGTTTAGAAGACAAGTTGCTTGGAGAGTCTTTATAGAAGAGGTAAAGAGGTCAAGATATATTCACGAAGAGGAAATGGATGACAAAACAATAAGATATCTTGTATCTCCGTTTGGGGCCCTTATAAATAGAGTGTTCTTTGTTGGAACAGTGACTGATGTGATAGAAAGCAAAGAAAGGAGATCAATAAAGGCTAGAATATCTGATATAACGGGTGTGATATCGATATATGCAGGCGAGTTCCAGCCGGACGTATATACGTTTCTAAAACTCCTAGAAAACGAGCCAACGATAGTCATGCTTACGGCTAAGATAAGGATATTCGAACCAGAAGAAGGAAGAAAGATCCCAATAATTAGGCCTGAGTGGATAAAAAAAGCTAAGCTTTCGGATAGAAATGCATGGATAATAGATGTGGCATCTAACACCATAGAGAGGCTCAATTACGTAAGGAAAATTGCAGAAAATTTCGATAATGACCTCACAGAGGACATGTTAATAGAGTTACAGGTGCCATTTCATTACTGGAAGCCTCTAAAGCTTACATTTACTTACTATACACCAGAAGAAATCTTAAAGGAAGTAGAAGATTACAAAGCGCTTTTAACGGATAGCTTAGGATACATAAGCGATATAATGAAGTTTGAGCTTGAGGAGTTTGAGATCGAAACAGAGGAAGAGCCCGAAGTGGAGGAAGAAGTAGAAACTCCTAAAGAAGAGTATGAATTGGAAGAGGCATACGAAGAAGCTCCAAGCTCCTTAGAAAAGGTGATCATTGATACAATAAAGGAAATGGACTCAGGAGCAGGAGCTCCCTGGAGCGGGGTGATAGATAGAGTGCACAAGATCACTGGAGTAAGTAAGGAAATCATTGAAGAAGTTATTGAAGATCTCCTAACAAGAGCTGAAATATATGAGGTCTCACGTGGCAGGCTTAAGGCCTTCTAGCACTGATCATTCCCTACTCCTTTAATCACCTTATTTTGTCTATGTTATTTATTTTGTATCAGCAGCAAGAGAATTTTAAAGGTGCTTAATCAACTGCCACAAAAATGAACTTGTGTTTCTTATATTTACTTTAGAGAACGATTTTTCTATAACTTCGGGATCTGACTCAATGGTTTTTATGGCACCTTCTAAAGCGTTTAAGGCGTACTTGCTGACTCGAGTCATTATCCTAGACTTAAATCCTTTCGGAACAGTTTGTGTTATTAGCTTGATATATAGTTTTTTACTTACCCAGAGACTGTGTTTCCATCCAACTATCATGGCTTCTAGCGCCCCTTCTGATAAATCCCTTAGTTTAGTATGATCTATTTTTCCATCAAGTAGTGATCCACCCATGGGAACAAGAAATAATGGAAATGTCCAGACGTACAAACCATTATCGTGCATTTCTTCAATTACTTTTATTGTCATCTTATGATCTCTTGCACTTTCTCCTGGAAATCCTATGATATAAGTATAACATGGATACCAGTAATTTTCATTCATTATTATAGCAGCTTCTACCAAAAGTCTTGGCCAATCCTCTGGAGACCACGGTCTAGGTTTTCCGATAAAGTACTTCCTCACTATTTCTGGGCTCCCACTTTCGAAGCCAACTTGTGGAAATATAGGCCTAGAGGAATTGTATCCACAGATCTCAGTTATTTTTTTGACAATATTCTTTGCAGAGACTACCGTTGCGACAGATGTATGGCTAAAAACAGCTCTAGGCTTATAATCACCATCCCAGAATTTCTCACATTCCTTTTGAACTGTGAGAAATAGCTTTAAAACCTTCTCCTGGTTGACATCTATTCCATGAGCACCATACAAGAGGATATCTTCTGAAACTAAGTCAATGTGTTTTGCCCCAGCTTTTAAATTTAGTTTCGTTTCACATAGGATTTTCTCAAGTGGCATATACTTTATTTTGAACATTGAGGGGGAACAAAACTGGCATCTGCGAGGACAACCTCTCATAACCTGAACAACACCATTTCTAGATGGAGTCCTTATCGTTGGAATCATCATAGCATCTTCAACGTCCTCCCCTATAATATGCTCTTGAACATTCCCACCATTGACAATTTCCCTAAATATTTGAGGCGCTGTCCGTTCTCCCTCTCCCTCATAGAGAACGTCTATGCCAAATTCTTTAGTTTTGTGTCTTAATTGCCATGCTCCAGGACCTCCCACTACTATCTTGTAATTATACCCATTCTCGTAACGTATTTCGTTTAACTTGCGCATAAGTCTTCTGAACTCATACTCGGTACATGTCATACCTCCGCCAGACATAGACTTCAATGTCCAAGAAACAGGTGCGAGACCAAGTGGATCAACAACATGAACACCAACTGCTTTAGTATCTTCGTCAATGACCTTCTCCAAGTATTCTGGGGGTGTTATTATAATGTCCTCATAGCTCCACCCACTTTTGTATAAAATTGCTTCTAGTTTGCTTAGACCGTATGGCGCTATTTTTGCCCTATAATCTTTACTTACATCAACTTTTGGAGATAAGAAATTGTACTGTATTATTTTCGGAACTAAACGATAAGGTAAACATAGACCAAATCCTAAAAAGCTCATATCACTGAAATCTGTGAAAAGAGCTCTGTCTGCCGTAAGCACTATTTTCGGCATAGGAATCCCCAATTACTGAGTTTCATTATATTTAAATATATGAAGTCTAATGTATCAAAACTAGATATATCGCCTTTAGATATATAAGTTATGGTTTCACACCCTGTTGTAGGTTAGAGATCTCGCTGTTTCAAGCTGTTTTTGTTTTGTGATAGTTTAATATACAAAGGGATTGTGTAATTGTTGTGGCTAGTATGGAGGGGCCCCCACTGCAGGAATCTGCTAATACCCCAAGAGGGGCGTGAACCCTCGAATACGAGGCATTAGGGATTCAAAAAAGTTGGAGATCCCGAGGGAAAAATCTCCCAATGAAGGGCCAATGA
>QMTT01000133.1 GCA_003663565.1 Thermoplasmata archaeon | reverse complement strand
TATTCTCCCCTCCATATCCCATCTTCTCAAAGTACTTACAGAAACACCGAGGATCTTCGCTGCCTCGCCAAGCCTATAGAGCTTATCCATATATAAATACAACACTATAAAACCTATTTAAAACTTACCATTATAATTATAGCCACTAAATATTTTGCGAAGTACATCTTAAATGAACTTTAATACCCTATAGCTCCTCTAGACAATTGCTATGAACGTTCTTTCTGAGTTAAAGTGGTCTTTTGTGTCATCTCAAAGGCAGTTTTCACTAGACCATAAAACAGAGGAGCAGGTCTCATAGGTCTGGATTTAAACTCAGGATGGAATTGTGATGCTATGAAATATGTTTTGTTAGGTAGCTCAAGAATTTCCATTCTCTTTCCCGTTTCATCAGTTCCTGAAAACACGAGTCCATGCTCCTCTAATGTTTTTATATATCTTGTGTTGACCTCGTACCTATGCCTATGTCTTTCTACGATTTCTGTAGTTCCATACAACCTATGCGCTAAACTACCCTCCTTTAGGATAACCTTCTGACCTCCTAGTCTCATAGTTCCTCCGTATCTATCTATGTCTCGTTGCTCTTCCATAAGATCTATCACTGGATGTGGTGTTTCTGGGTCTATCTCTGTTGAATGTGCATCTTTTAACCCTAGGACGTTCCTTGCATATTCTATTACAGTGAGCTGGAAGCCAAAGCATATCCCCAGGAAGGGTACATCATTTTCCCTAGCATATCTTATGACCTCGATCTTTCCCTCGACACCCCTTTGACCGAATCCCCCTGGTACTATTATTCCATCAAAACCCTTAAGGAATTTCTCAACGTTTTTTCTGTTTATGAGCTCTGAGTTCAATATCTCATATTGTACTTTGACGCCAAGTGCGGCACCAGCGTGTTTAAGGGCCTCAATGACACTAAGGTATGCATCCTTAAGCTTGGCGTATTTCCCTACGATTGCAATACGTACACTTCCATTGGGACCTTTAAGTCTCTCACAGAATTCTCTCCATGAGCTGAAGTCTGGTATTCTCTTAGGTGAAAGCTTAAGCCTTTTTATTATATATTCCCCGACACCCTGACTCTCGAGAAGAAGAGGTACTTCATACGTG
Organism: Thermoplasmata archaeon; assembly: GCA_003663565.1. The sequence goes on along the minus strand of QMTT01000133.1, from coordinate 3,187 downwards.
TTTTCAACGTCAGGGGCGCTTATCACTGCTTTCTTAGGAACATTTGAGTATAGGGCTATCTTTTCTATGTGTTCCTTATCTAGAGGTATAGGACTTCTACATATTATCATGTCTGGTTGTATACCTGCTGCTCTGAGTTCCCTTACGGAATGTTGAGTAGGCTTCGTTTTGAGCTCCTTTGTGCTAGAAAGCTGAGGTACAAGTGTTACATGGATGAACATCACGTTTTCTGGCCCTTCCTCTATGAACATTTGCCTTGCAGCCTCTAGAAATGGCATTGACTCTATATCTCCAACAGTTCCCCCAATTTCTATTAATACAACCTCAGCTTCTGTATTCTCTGCGACATCCCTTATGAGGCTTTTTATTTCGTTTGTCACGTGGGGTATTATCTGGACGGTTTCTCCAAGATAACATCCCTTACGCTCCTTTTCTATTACCCTATAAAACACTTTTCCTGTAGTTATACTATGATTTGAGGTGAGATTCTCGTCTAGGAATCTTTCATAGTTTCCAAAATCGAGATCCACTTCCCCTCCGTCCTCAAGAACGAAGACCTCTCCGTGTTGGAATGGATTCATCGTGCCTGCATCCCAGTTTATGTATGGATCTATTTTTATAGCAGTTACCTTAATACCATACTCTTTCAGAATGCGACCTATAGATGATACCGTTATTCCCTTGCCAAGGCCTGAAAGAACTCCTCCAGTGATAAATATATACTTCGTGTTATTAGGCATAATGAACTATAAGCTCTTCAACATAAAGAGTTTTTCGTCATTCATCTTAAGTAGAGGATTATATAGTGTCAAGTTTTCTTTTGCATACGTCTCTAATTGGACATTCTTCACAGAGAGGTTTACTCTTTTTACAAAATCTCTTTGCAAGCTCGTCAAAACCAGAATGTAACAGCTTAAATGTTTCAGGATCCTTTTTAGGAGCATTATTCTCTAGAATTCTTCTGAGCTTGTCGTAGTCATTTGGGGTCTCGAAGCCGACTCTCTTCAGTACCCTTATTGTATAGGAATCCACTATCATTATGGGAAAATCAAGTGCAAAAAGCAATATAGTGTCTGCAGTTTCCTTTCCTATGCCGCTTATTGATAAAAGGAGCTCTCTAGCATCTTCAATGCTGTACTTCTTTAGGTTTTCAATTTTTCCGTTTAGTTTTTCGAATATGAAATTAACAAAAGACTTTATCCTCTTTGCTTTTATTTTATAGAATCCAGAGGGTCTTATCGCGTCCTCTATTGTTGAAATATCCACATTTTGCAGTCCTTCAGGAGACATTAAGCCTAATTTCCTGAGGTTCATTGTGGCTTTCATAACGTTTTTCCAGTTAGTATTCTGGGTCAATATTGCTTGGATTGCAATCTCAAATGGATCACTTGAAGGCCACCAATCTGGCACACCACAGCATTCCACAATTCTTTTCAACAGTGTTTGGAGGTTCATGTTCTCACCAGGAGTCAAAAAGTGTTTTCCTTTTAGGCAGTAATCGTTTAACAGTCTTCCACGAGAATCTTATTACGCCTTTTAAAGTGTTTCTATTTCCTTGCGAAAAGTGTTTCTTTAGGAAATCTATTGTTCTAGGATCAGAGGGATATCCACTGCCAAGCGGAATTCCTAAGGTCTCAGAAAGAGAATCCATTATGAGATCTCTCATGTATTTTGCTATTATTGAGGCTGCAGAGACTATTGGATATTTCTTGTCTGCCTTATGCTCTATTATAAATAGTTTTTCTGGAAAGTTTCTCCTAAATACACTTCTGATGTCTTCAACATTTGTCGAAAAACAGTCAATATAAATGGTTTTTGCGTTAATATCATGCGTTATTGATAGATATATAAGAAGCTCCAACTCGTTTATCGTATAATTTTCAACAAAGTAATCTATAACCTCAGGATAGAGTACTCTCACGTGTATCCTTTCTATAATCTTTAGAAGAGACATTGCTAGGTTATCTCTAGTGATCCTTGAGTATTCCTTAGAATCCTTCAGTTTAAACCTCTTAAGTACGATTTCTGGAGCTTCTACACCAACTACAATCATGGGTCCTAATACTGGTCCTCTTCCCGCCTCATCGATTCCAGCGATTGCTTCCATTTTTGTTGACCTCCATCTAACCTCCTCCCCACCCTAGGGGCGAAAGCTTGGATCGACTTTGTCATGGGTAGCTTGGAATAACTAACCTTAATACTAACCTTAATAAGGAATTATAAGTAGTATAGTAATGGTATACATAACCATAACCTTATCTTAACATGAGATTTATGTTGTCTAAAAATAAAACCCGCAACTCATGCGGGATTATCATTTTAGGAGGCAATGAGCGATGCCTACTGAATATACAAGTATAATTGCATGGGCATTGATAATAATAGGTATATTGCTTATAGTGGCTGAAATGTCTATACCAGGATTCTTTATTGCAGTTCCTGGAACTGCGATGCTCATCGTAGGTATACTAGTACTTGTGTTCCCAGAGATTCTAAGTACAATATGGGCACCAATAATAGGTGTAAGCGTAGCCCTAGGTGCAATGGGTATCTCTATATATCTTTATAGAAGGCTTGCAAAGCCTATAGGTCCCCCAATGACGACAAGTGCAGACAGCCTAATTGGAAAAGAGGGAATTGTTGTAAAGAGGATAGTTCCTAACAGCTATTCTGGTAAAGTTAAAATTGGAAGCGACGTTTGGAGCGCAACAGCTGATGAAGAGATCCCTGAAGGAGAACGTGTTCAAATTAAGAAGGTTGAAGGCGTTCACTTGTATGTAGAAAGAATTAAATGAATTCATGGAAATAATATTGTTATTAATGTTCATAGGGACTATTTCGTTAAATAAGTACAACAGTATTTTGAAATCATGGAAGCGAAACATTTAAATAAGGAAGAAATAAAAATACTAGATGAGTTGCCTCGATGACACGCTGATCATGATGAGGCGTGGGAGGGCTGTTTCGCAGATGGTAAAAAGCGTAAAGTTTGATATCTTCTGTTTTCCACAATCTTTAAATATTGCTGGGGATAATTCTCATTATAATGTGGCGGTCCCCGATATGTGGGGTTCTAAGCCCGAAGGCGAGACCGCTTAAGAGCCGGAAGATGTGGGGAGTCACCGCTCCCCCCGAAAGCCAGCCAAGGCAGATAGGAGGCTGGAAGGCTAGCCGTTACACAAGCTAC
>QMTT01000132.1 GCA_003663565.1 Thermoplasmata archaeon | reverse complement strand
AGCCTGGAGCGGCTACAGGTTTTGTAACGCCTGAAGCAGTAAAAGGTTCTGGAGCCGTTGGCCTTATAATAAATCACTCAGAACACAGGCTAAAGCTCTCTGATATAAATTATCTAGTAAAAAGATGCAAGGAGCTAGACCTCATTAGTGTAGTCTGTACAGACACTTATGAGACTTCATTAGCAGCAGCTGCCTTAGAGCCAACATTCATAGCAATAGAACCTCCAGAACTTATAGGAGGAGACGTCTCAGTTACGAGTGCAAAGCCAGAAATTATAACACGCGTCGTAGAGGGTGTTTCCAGAATAAATAAGAACGTAAGAATACTAACAGGCGCAGGAATAAAACACAAGGAAGACGTTAAAAAAGCTGTTGATCTAGGAACTGATGGTGTTCTCCTCGCATCAGGGTACATAAAGGCAAAAGATCCAAAAAAATTCCTTACTGAGCTTGTAAGCTTATTATGATCTAACAGGGAATTGGCATGACTGAGAATATGTCAATGGAGTACTTTGAGCGTTCTAAGGAATATTTCCTAAATGATGTCCTACCAAAAATAAAGGGTGTTTTCTTAGGTTTTAATACTAATATAGATGCACTAGTCTACTTAGATATCGAACATGAATTCCTAAGAAGTCTTTTCAAAGAGTGTTCTAAAACAGAAAGCAAGCTTCCTGAAGCTATAAGATCTCTTAATGATCTGAGGTCTGGTCTTTTGGAATCTATTTCAAATGGAAAGGCCTTAGAACTTATTATAGAGAGTGAAGACGTTCAGAGATTTATAATGAACAATGTAAAAGCACCAGAATATAGAGTAGGCGGCCCTCCAGGTATCGTTGGAAACATACTCGCGAGGATGGGGCTGGACATTATAGTACACGTACCAAGCCGTAGTAAAAGACAAGTAGAAGTTCTTGAGAAAGAAATTAAAATCATTGAAAACGGCAAAATACTACCAATAAGAGCTCGAGAGCAAGATAAGGACTTAATTCATTGGATATTTGAGTATAATAAAGGATTTTCCATTAAATACTGTGGAAAGACAATAACAGCCCCTAGAGAGAATAGATTCATAGCATCCTTCGATGATCTTAATACAAGGCTTTACATAGAAAAGGAGTATATTGAAAACATAAATATAATAGGAGAAAACATATCTCATGCGATCATTTCAGGACATCATCTTCTAACATCAAAGGTTGATTATAAAAAAGCCATAGAACGCAGTAATGACTTTATTAATGGTCTAAAGGATCTAGGAGTCAAAATACACATTGAGGCTGCTTATACTCAAGACAAAGTGATTAGAGATATCATAGTAAAAGAAGTCTTTTGTCATGCAAACAGTATAGGGCTAAACGAAGTTGAGCTGGCACTTTTTATATCAACACTTGACAAAGAGCTCTCTAGAGCTCTTACTACTGAGATCTCGTTTGAGACCCTCGTAGACGCTCTAGAGTTAATGATGGAAAAGACAGGCACTGATAGGATCCAATTTCATACATACGGACTTTATGTTGAGGTAGTTAGGAGGGGTGGCCTTTATGAAAAACCATGCAAAAAGTGTCTCGCAGCTTCATCATATTTTGCCACTATAAAAGCACTCTATGGAGACATAAAGGACATAAAAACCCCAAGTCTCATACACAGTCGCGTAAAGGTCTACACACGATATAAAGACCTCATCAAAAAGCTTTCTGGGTTTTCCACAGGAGAACTAATCTTTGAAGCAATACCGACAATAATAGTAGAGGACCCGAAGTCCACTGTAGGATTAGGGGATACCATTTCAGCAATAGGATTCTTATGTAGAGGGTAGTTATGAAGACCGTATCCTGGCACCTTCATGGATATCAACCTGGGGATATCCTCTATAGAATCGACAACGATCCAAGGAAACCCATTAAATTCCAGGAAAGGCACAGTGAGGTTTCCATTTATATAGACGACATAAGATACGATGGTAGAAACTGGACAGATCTAATGCTACGTCTATACGAAAAGTTCAATCACGTGCTTAAAGACCTAAGCTCAATTAACGCTGGCATAAGTGTGGACATAGAAGCTCAGACTCTTGATCTTTTAGCGCTTAAGTATCCAAAAACATTTCATACCTTATTGTGCTACTTCAATGACAGTAATTTCGTTTTTTTAATGACTTATCCTTACCATCCTATTGTTCCCCATTTACCTAGAGACATTCAGAAAGACCTTACTAAAATCATGTTTTCTTTCTATAGACCTCTTACTGAGGATGAGCTCATAGGGGTTTGGTTCCCAGAAGGTGTTATGACAACAGGGAGTTTGAATATCCTAGAGGAAATATCAAGGAAAGAATCTAAAAGGGCTTTTGTCGTAGGAGATGACATGCAAGTAAGCGTTGGATCAAAACTTTATTTGTTTTCCTGTAACTTAATCGACAAAACTAACATAATAGGTCATTTTAGGGATAGAGAGCTAAGTGATGCTTTTTCTTTTAGTCTCTTGTCAGTCAATGAACTAGCCGAAAGAATAGCCCATATAACAGACCCAGCAAAGGACTCACGAGGGATTACGTATTTGCATCTCCTCTCTACGGATCTTGAGACACTATTCTATGGAAAAGACAAAAATAAGCAATTCATTTCCCTTATAAGAGAGCTCGTAAAAAGGAATATTAAAGTTGTAAATGTTAAGGACTTCATTCAGGAAAAACTCACCTGTAGAAGTTCATTAGGTGAATGTCTCCGTTGGAAAGTTTCCCTCATAGACTACTCAAGTTGGTCAGGATATACAGATATTGATAATGGGTTATCTTTAGACAGTAGATGGCTTGGAGTCAGAAGAACTGATTTTAAAGCATTTAGTAGAGAAGTTTTTGGACGCAAGATTTCACAGGTCTGGAAATATGCTTTGATGATACTTCAGAACAGGATACTATCGACAATAAGGTCACTTCTTGTCCAGCTCGGCTTGGAAGAATATATACCGCGATATCTCTATTTCGCGTTTCCTTCCTATACCAAGACTGTTCTTGGAGAGAAGTATCTATCTAAAGACATGGTACTTGGAGGATACCAGGGAGAAGATCTAGTAGCACTTTATGCATTAAGATCTTACTATGAAGCCCTGATGGCATCAAAAAGCTGTCCAAGATTTTGGGAAGTCATGGATACTAGGGTTACTTTCCAGGCAGGATCCCTTATGGCTTCTGCTCTTAACGATGCATTTCGAGTCTCATATACAATGGACTATAAGAAAATGCAACATGAAATACTTGGGCTCCTGGAGGAACTTCTGAACTTCTACGAGCTGTACTATTCCTATGGGATATATGTACTAAACTCAGTAGAAGGATGGGAGGCCTCTAGGAAGGCTTGGGATCACTGTCTAAACTTTGCAATAGGCCTTAAAGACATTAAAGGCATTAATGCCCTCTCTAGAGGAGCTTATTACGCCTTAGCTCATGAAAAAGAACTCTTATTTGATGTATCTTTTCCAGATGACGTCACATGTGATGTGGGATATATACCGAGTGAATATATTATCGGCTCTTGGAGGTGTTGTGAAGATGTCTGAATTAAGAAAGGACTACATAACAAATAGATGGATAGTTATTGCAACTGAGAGAGCCAAAAGGCCTCATGACTTTAAGATACCAAGAGAAAATGTGAACACAGACACAAGCAAGTGTCCATTTTGTCCTGGAAATGAGAGAATGACACCTCCAGAAGTATACGCAATAAGAGAAAAAGGCACAGAACCTGACACTCCCGGATGGAAAATAAGGGTCGTTCCAAACAAATTTCCGGCTCTTAAAAGCGATAAAGAGCCAATAATGAGAGCGAACCATGTGTTTTATAGCATGGACGGATTCGGCTTTCACGAAGTCATCATAGAAACGACAGACCATTTTAAGGAAATACCAGATAGAGATCTAAAGGACATAGAAATGCTCATCAAGGTATGGCGCGATCGTGTATCAGAGTTAGGCTCTGATCCAAGGATAAGATATGTGATGCTTTTTAAGAACTATAGACCAGAAGCTGGGGCATCATTAAGCCATCCACATTCTCAGATAATAGCTCTTCCAATAATTCCAAAAAGGATATTAGAAGAGTTGGAGTTTTCTAAGAACTTCTACTGGGACACAGGGGGAATATGTCTGTTCGACATAGTTATAGAAGAGGAGAAGGATAAAAAGGAAAGAGTTGTGTATGAAAATGATCACTTCATAGTGCTCTCCCCATATGCAGCTAGAGTTCCATTCGAGGTATGGATATTACCAAAGAGGCATGAGCCTTACTTTGAAAACATAAGAGGAGT
>QMTT01000131.1 GCA_003663565.1 Thermoplasmata archaeon | reverse complement strand
CTTCGCTCGATGCACACCTTACTGCTGGCAATCCGCTCTATGTTGTAAAAGGGAAGTATGCAAGCACTCATAGTGAACTCGATATGGTTACTGAAAACTACCTCATTGAATATGTTATATTAAGGCTTTTAAGACTACAATCGAACACGGGACAATCCAAAGATCAGTTCGTCAACGAAGAAAATACATTACAGAGTATGGTAACGGCATACAAGCGGTACAGAAAGAGCGTTTACTCTGTTAGGTGGATTGATAAATATAGAGCTGGTAGGTCTAACAGGAGGCGAGGTGGTATTTAATGGGCGTACATAATCTGACAAAAACATTTTCTTCTCTGAGGGGTTTCAGCACAGAAAGCCCCTTTGTTCGTCCAGCAAACGTAGCCGACAAAGCAGTAAATTTGCAACGCCTTGCTGATGGCACATTTTCTCCAAGGCGTGGATATCAGTGTCAGACAAGTGTTAAGGGTGGTATGGGCGCGACTGTTTTTGACAATAAAGATTCGTTTCAACAGGTAGTGACAATAGATACAGACGGTCTTTTATATCTCCAAAAAACAGGCACTTTTGCAATCACATATTCACCTACATATGATTATGAGTGGTTTGGTTATGAGATAGCAGTTGACGAAACAGCAACTTCAGATACGACAAAAGATGATTTTGATCCCTATGCTGTAGTTCCGTGGTCTGCATTGGTAGCCGATGCTATTTTATTCAACTACACTAGAAAGACACGAGCAACAGTAGATGGAGCACAAGCAGGTGTGACTACGATTACGGTAGATGCTGGACACTCTATTCAGATAGGCGCTTTAGTAACGTTTGTTGATGATATTAATTCAGAGTATATCACAAGGGCAGTCGCATCAGTAGGCTCCACAACAGTGGCTATCACTGGTGCTGCTGTAAACGTATCAAATAATGCTGTAATAGACTCAGTGTATAGTGACAGTATAAATTTAGGAATTGGATTTGATAGAGCGGACATATTTACTCTTGATAAGCTTGGTATAGCTCTCGGCGCGATAACAGATGTGTCAGTTGTGATAACAGGTGAATCGGATAGCCCTGCTGCCCTTCTCAATCTTGTTGAGCCAGCAGCGCTTGCAAAAGACAAATCAGTATCGCTGGATTTTTACTATTGGAAGGATGCTAATAGGACGGTTGCAAAAACCTTTTCTGGTCTGGCAGGTAAAATAGACGACGATGATTTTGAAAATGCAACATTCGCAAGCTATAGCAATCTGCTCTTTATTGCAAACCGCTGGGACGATGTCCATAAATTTGATGGCCAAACTGTTTATCTTGCTGGTCTTCCTACTGGTGGAGTGCCGATAGAAAAAGCACAGGTTCCAGCAGGCGCTTTAACAGGAGATTACAAGTGGTATATTACCTATGAGCAAATAGATGCGACAGGACGTCTTGTTGAAGGAAGGATAAGCCCAGCGTTAGAAGTTACACTCACCGCTGAAGATCAGACTTTGTGGTTACCAACATTAGAAGATGATTCTGGGTATAATACAAACGCAGCACAGGTAGATGGAGATCAGTTCGCGGTTGCTGTTAATACAATAACTGTCGATGCAAACCATAGACTAAGACCAGGTGATACAGCATATTTTTATGATTATGAATCTCCCCCAGGCTATGTGACGAGAAATGTCGATTCAACAACAAGTACAACAGTTACGGTATCGGGTGCAGCAGTTGGGGTAAAAGACGGTGAAATTCTAAGCAACAATCTAAGAGTTAACCTATATAGGACAAAAGCCGGAGGGGTATCTCCGTATCTTGTTAGAAGCTTCCCGAATAATCCATCCGCTGTAATTGAATATGTTGACGATAATCTTGATGCAACCTTAGTCGCGGAATACATTGATCCGACTGCAAACCATACCCCACCTCCCAGAGCTGCATACATAATCAACTACGGAAACCAGTTAATATATGGTGGAACTCCTAATAGCGAAGATTCTATTTACTTCTCAGAGCCTAACGTTCCAGAGTACGTTGACTCAGTAAGAAACAGGCGGACAGTTCCATCAAACAATGATAACGTGACAGGTCTTGCAAGTCCAGAAGGGTATCTGGTTATTTTCAAGACTCAATCAATCTACGTTATCACTGGAAATCTTTCAACGTCACAAGATATTCTAACACAGATCTCCGCTGGCGGTAATATCGGTTGTATTTCTCACCACTCTATTGCAGTTATTGGAAGCCTAGTGTACTTCCTTCACACAAATGGTGTCTATAGTATGACAGCTACGCAGCTCTTTCCCCTAGATAAAGCTGGCGCTCCTATTCCACTTTCCATTCCGATTGACCGTTTTTTCAGAGAGAGCATTTTTGATCAAAACGAAAAGTTCGTTCTAAAAAGATCAACATGTGTAAACTACACGAAGGACAACCAATATCTCCTATTCCTTCCTGTTGAGCCGATAGCAGATAATATTCCAGAGAGAACGGCAACAACGAAAAGCCGAGTCCTTTGTTTCGATTATCAAGGAAAGAATTGGTTTGAATGGACAAATGTAAATGCTGCTGGTGGATGGTATGTCCTAAATGACATTCTCTATTGGCAAGAAAGAAGAATACATAATACTGAAGTGGCAGCCAATCAATATCGACAACACAACAAAAACAGACTTGTAGATCAGGTGGACCATGTAACGCCGATACATGTAACATGGAGGAGTTCGTGGGAAGACATTAATCAGCCACGCGTGAGAAAGGTGTTTTCAAGGGCAGTTCTCCTATTAGACGTTCTGAGCGATCTTCAACAGAAGAACAATCTTTCGTTTTACTTCAAGTCTTTCAAGGATTGGCACAACAATACATATTGGACAAAAAAGAACATCACTCAGCAATTTAATAGCAATCCATTCAGTACTTCTCAATTCAGTTTTCAAGGCGAAGACGGTTATCAAGACTCTTTCATAACGATTAATCTTAGAGCGAGCCAAGTTTCAAAGGCGTGTCAAATTCAATTGCAACTGAACGAGCTTAACACGACTTTCGCCCTTCAGGGGTTTCAGCTAGAAGTGGACACAGATTTCAGAAAGGAGATTGTTAGATGATTTTTAGGTATCCACCAAAATATCCATCTTTTTCAAAGGTTGTAAAATACCTACAAGTCGATTTATTCCCTTGGCTACAAAGCCTTGAAACTGGTTTATTGAAATTATCTCTTATCGATAACTTTGATTCGTTTAGAGCCGAAAGCTTGTCAATAGCTAACGGAGCAACGGTAAGCATACCGAATGGTTTCAAGCAGGGACTAAACGGAGTTGTCCCTAGTCAGAGGATCATTACAAGGCAGTCAGGAAACGGACATGTTACCGATGGCACATGGAGTACAGACTTCGTCGAGCTTATCAATAACGGTCCGGCTGACACTGTAGTAGATGTTATCTATCTTTGGGATGGCACTAACAACAGCAAATCCCCTATTTTAACAGGAGCGTAAAATGGTTTTTGGTTATCACAAATGGAAGAGAGGAAAGGAGCAGAAAAAGGAAGAAGAAAAGGCTGAAGCTGCCAGGCTTAAAGATGAAAAACAGACTGCTTATGATACCATAAGTGACACTGGTCTACCTTCCACTGAAACAATACAAGAAATCGAAGGTCGTACAGACGAGCTGTCTTCAGCAGCTAGGGATAAGGATAAGGAGCAACGGCTTGCTGACCGAACGGACATCGAAGAATCCATTAATAGGGATTTTGAAGGCATGTCAGAAGAGCAAAAACTCGCTATGCAAGAAACGGCTAACAGACAGATAAGACAAGATAGCGAAAGGTCTAATAGACAGTTGCAATCAGAGGCGGGACAGCGAGGATATGTAGAGGGTGATGATTCACTGAAATTAGAAACGGCTCGACTTGCTACTGAAGCACAAGGACAGTTTTCTCGCGATCTCGCAGTTATGGATGCTGACATTGCATTGCAAAAGCTTACAACAGCTTTGATATTAGAAGAGAGTCACTCAGCGGATAGACTTCTCATGGACGCTGGATTTAGGGATATGCTTCTTGCAATGATGGATAAAGATAAGGAAGAAAAGCTTCAGGCATACTACGAGACATATGATTAAGAACAAATAACATCGGGTATATTATGGTTAAACGAAGGGTTAAAACAGGATTAGATACTGATGCTATAGCTCAACTTGATCTTGGTGTAGATCAGCCGAGCGCTCCCGAAATGGATATTGACCAGCTTGGTGTTGCAGGAGGGAATCTTGCTCTTGATGAAGGATCTGGTAATACTGAAGAGATGATGCAGCACTATTTTGACATTGGGCAATTGATGTCTTCCGGTGGGGATGTT
>QMTT01000130.1 GCA_003663565.1 Thermoplasmata archaeon | reverse complement strand
GAAAAAGAGGTGAAAATGATGAAATGGGTTGCATCAAAAATAAGGGTGTTTTTGTGTGAGACTTTGCCAACATTCATCATTGCAAATTAATGTGGGTCAATTTTGCATGACACGTTTTGGTGTTTTTGGGTTAATTAACTACATATAGTTTACATATGTTTGATGACCGTTTACACTAAATCATAATGAGTTAACTGTTGTAGATTCAAAACATGTTCAAAAACATGTCAATTTTAGGTCAATTTTAGGTCATTTTGTGTCAACGTAACTTTTTAAGGATATTTGGGATGGTTTTTGCATTATGTGTGTTTTGGCATATGACTTGTTTTACACATACTTATTCCATTTTTAACACGCCAACCACAATTACGAACATTTACAGAAATGTGTAAGAGATACGATATTGGGTAATCTACTATGGTATTCAACTGTTACATCATGTTGAGGGTTTTGTTGGAATTTATGGCTTGGCCTCTGGTAAAAAACGGTGAGGTTTACGCATTTATATTACTATGATTGTATATCATTAAATGTTTTCATCAGTTTTGGTGACATTTTGGTCAAACCCGTTCAAAATCATCATTGTGTGTGTTTTGGCATGGCATGTCATAAATGGTCATGATGTGTCTTTTAAAAAAGATACAGCACCAATCCAACTTTCTAACGTGCTAGCCGATTTGTGTCGTTTTATTGAAAATGTGACATAATTCTTACAAAAAGTACAAGGTTCTTTCAGGATTTTAAAAACGATTCAAAATGTTAATGTGCATGTCAATAGCAAGCACTTTTTAACTGCAAAATCACTGTTTTCAGAAAGTTTGGAAATGTTGTAAAAAGTATGAAAATAGTGATGCATGGTTAGTTATGACGTAATTTACTAAAAACACGCGTAAAAATGATGATAAATTGATGACATAATTTAAAACCGTAATAAATCTTACTGGCATAAATTGACCTGTTTTAGTGTGTTTTGAATGTGTTATTAGTGTACATTAGTGTACATTAGTGTACACACTAATATTGACCAAAATAGAGCGTTTAGTTGTTATGTGTCAATTAGATGTCATTAATGTCAATAGAAAACACAATATGTGGTTTTGACCTGTTTTTAGTGTTTTTTGAGTGTTTTTGGAAAAGTGATGAAAAACACCTCATTATTTTGATGTATGAATTTGTGTGTAAAACCCATGACTCATTATGATTTACAGTGAATTAAACGGTGATAATTTTTAGTGAGTGTTTGTGAAGTGTTAAAAATGACACATTTTAGTGTGTGTTACCTAGTCACTCATCATGTTTTAGTCAATTTGACATGTGTAAAATCTGTCAGATCATATGTGATAGTGATGAAAAACACATGAAAATGATGTAAAAGTGACATATTTTATGATAACGTCATAACTAACCATGTATATGTGATAAAAACTGACCAAAAACGAGCCAAAAATGATGAAAAAGAGGTAAAAATGACGTAAAATTGATGAAAAATTGATGAAAAACATGAAAAAATAGGTAAAAATGACCAAAAAATGATGAAAATGATGAAAAATGATGACGAAAAAGCGTGTTTTTGGTGTGTTTTTAGTGTCCAATGCATGGTTTGTTATGGCGTAATCCACTAAAACCATATATGCCTGCCAGTAAGAATTGACATTTTTGGTCATCATGAAAAATGACATAAAATTGGTGATTTTTGATGAGAAACTGATTTAAAGTTGTAATGGGTCATGAGTTTAACCTGTAAAAAGAGGTTTTAAAAGGGTCATGAAAATGTCTAGAAATGACCTTAAAAAGAGACATTCTCGATATAGCACAATTAGGTACTTTTACAGTGTATTGTAGAGTGAAATCATTAAAAATAGGTGAAAATGACTAAAAACAGTGTTTTTGAGGTAAAAATGACCTATTTTTGATGTTTTTAACTGACCATGTTGTAAATCATAGTAATCTATGGTACTAACTGGAATACACTATGCATGAAATATGTGTAAATATGTGTAAAATGAGTGAAAACAGTGTTATAAATTAATACCATAACTAACCATGATATGTACTAAAAGTGATGAAAAAGAGGTAAAATGACGTAAAAATGACCTATTTTTGATGGTTTTAATGAAACCTCTTTTAAATCATAATGAGTCATGGTATTAACTGTAAAACACCGTCTCAAAGGATTCTGAGAAGTCTCAAAACAGTGTTTAACAACAATGGTAATGTAGAGATACGTTAATTATGAAGGAAGTGAGTTAATTACCAAAAGTATAGGTGACCTCCAAACAATGTTGAAAATGACCACTTTTGGTTGAAACTGAATGTCATATCTCTACATTACAATTGTGTGAAGAATTGAGCTCCTTTTTGTGTGAGAGAGTACATTTGTGAGGGAATATCTTCTTCCTCCCCTCTAAATGAATTGATAGTAATAGTGGTCTTCTTCTAAATACCCCTCTATTATCTATAATCCTCTCCCATTCATTACAAATGTTCGATATTAATGTCTATTCTTCATTAACATATCGAATATCCATAAATATCTCCCAATTGTTAACGTAATTACTATTACGGTAACACTTCTCTTACTTCTTATTAAAGGTCATTTTGTTATAAAATGACCACTAAATAATACAATAGTCATTACTGATAAGTTCTATATTTAAACTATATTCTTCTCACTTATACCAAAGGTATCGTCAACTTTGTTGACTTAACAGGTTCGAAGAACCGTTATATCAGGTAAACTATCGCTAGTTTACCATCATAACTTATAGTCTTAAATACATAACTATATCAGTGTTTTCCCTGAGAAAACACACTCCTATTGTATATATATAGTGGTCATTTTACGAAGTAAGATTCAGTGAACCCATATATATAGTAATTACTAATGAATTGCCCTCTCCTTTTTATTGTGGAGAAAGTGAACACCAAAGTATGTTAATCAGACCACTTTGAGAATCCAATGTCGATTTAGAGGAAAAAGACATCAACTAAGGAGCTAACTGTTATATTGATGAACAGGAAAACAGACACATTTTGATGATTATTTCAAAAGTGTATCAGATTGTGAGACAGTTGACTGAATTTCGTAATAAATGACGGTATTAGTCTTCAATGTCAGATGTATCAGGTTTGACATGAAAATCAGACACCACTTTCTTGTGTTATTGCCAATCAATAAGGCATACAAACGAAACTCAGTTCGTCTATATGATGATTGGACTTTGTACAGATGACAAAAAGTTACACATTTCTGTATGACTAAGTCATGCAATACGTAAAGGAATAGTCCAGGTTTACCTGGAAAACGACCTAAATGAGGAGCTAGTTTTCACAAAAGAATTGGATAGGGTTATAGTTTAGACATTTTGAACTCTCGATATAGAGTGATAACCAACCTCCAATACAATACAAACCTGTAAAAACACGATACATAACACAATTACATGACATTCAAACGAAATTCAGTTTGTCTATATGATGATTCGGAATTGTCAGAGTGACAAAAAGATGACATTGAGTGAAATCCGAATTGCACCATTACAACTGAAACATGTAATTGTCATGTAATTGACCTAAAACTGACCTGTTTTTACATGGTTTTTGAATCTATATGCCATGCCAACACTGGTATTTGGTATAAAAGTCATCCAAAACAACCCAAAAACTGACCAAAACGGTTAAAACAGTGAAAACGGTCAAAATGACCAAAAGTGTGTTTTGGGAAGGTCGTTATTTCCAGAAAACAACGTAAATGAGGTGTTTAGATTAGACAGTTTTGGCAGGTTTTTACTGGAAATGACCGAAAACTCACTTTGTGACCATTTGTATGCAATTGTACACAGTTTTAGTGTCAAAAACACCTAAAAATGACCCAAAATCGACATGTTTTTGGACATGTGTTGGATAGAATGATACTATATATAGGAACAGTTGGTGTAAAATGTCACCAAAAAGTGAGTTAAACCACATGTAGTTAATTAACCCAAAAACACCTAAAAGTGACACTGAAAATGGACCAAAATACAGTTTTAATGATGAATTTTGACAGTCTTAAAACTGAGTTTATTGTGTTTGTGATGAAAGGTATGGAAATGACCATTTTGACCTAAAATGACACTAAAAACACCTAAAAATGACCCAAAAATGACCTAAAATTGACATGTTTTTGGACATGTGTTGGATAGAATGATACTATATATAGTAACAGTTGGTGTAAAATGTCACCAAAAAGTGAGTTAAAACAACTCAAAATGGACCAAAAACAGTGAAAACGGTCAAAATGACCAAAAGTGTGTTTTGGGAAGGTCGTTATTTCCAGAAAACAACGGAAATGAGGTGTTTAGAT
>QMTT01000129.1 GCA_003663565.1 Thermoplasmata archaeon | reverse complement strand
TGTCCAGTGGGTGCTATAATAATCAGGAGGTGAATGTGATGTTCAAGAGCAGATATGACGTCATTGTCATTGGAGCAGGTCCAGCAGGGTCATCAGCAGCATATGTAGCAGCAAAAAAAGGTCTAGAGGTGCTTCTTATAGAAAAAAGGGCGGAAGTTGGGAGTCCAATTAGGTGTGCAGAGGGCGTTGGTAAGGAGGGCCTAGAGGATCTTGGAATCTCTCCAAAGAGTGAATGGGTGGCTAATGAAGTTAAGGGTGCGAGGATATATGCACCTTCTGGCGATTACATAACCTTAGAAGCGTCTATGGCAGGAGCAGAAGTGGGTTATGTCCTTTATAGAGACAAGTTTGATCAGTATCTGGCCAAGATGGCTGTGGACGCAGGAAGCGAATTATATACTAGAGCAATGGCCATTGGACTTAGAAGAGATGGTAACGAGATGGTAGTTAAAATAAGACATTTTGGGAAAATATACGAGATAAAAGCTCCAATAGTTGTGGGGGCAGATGGATTTGAATCCCTCGTTGGTGAATGGGGGGGGATTAAGACCAGATTACAGCCCAAGGACATAAACGTGACGTTCGAATATAGAATCGTGGGTGCTGAGTTCGATGCCGATTATACAGAATTTTACATAGGAAACGAGGTGGCTCCTGGAGGCTATGTGTGGGTCTTTCCTAAGAGTGATCGTGAGGCAAACGTCGGAATAGGTGTGCTGTTGTCCCGCATAGACTCGGAAAAGAAGAGACCAAAGTACCTCTTGGACAAGTTCTTGAAGGAGCATCCGCAATATCAAGGGAAAGTAGTTGCGGTGATCAGTGGTGCAGTATCTGTATCGAGACCTTTAGAGCCCTCATATACGGACAACATCATGCTTGTTGGTGATGCCGCTAGGCTTATAGATCCCCTCACTGGTGGAGGAATCATACACGCGATAATATCAGGAAGGGCTGCAGGAGAAACAGCGGCTGAGGCCTTTGAGAAGGAAGCCTTCTCAAAGGATGTTCTGAAGAGCTATGAGGACAAGTGGAAGGCTAAGATATATGAGAAGCTTCTAAGGAACTATATGGCAAAAGAGATATTCGTGAAGGTCTCTGACGACGTATTTAACAAGATCATCGATGCGCTTAAGGACTATGACTTCAGCAGGATAAACACGTATGAACTTCTTAAGGCCATAGAAGTAAAGTATCCGGAGATTGTTGAGGAACTATCTCAATACCTTTGATATCGTTGAGCATTTTTCTTGTAGTTCTTCTATTGTATTTCTCATTTTTTGATAATAGCGACAGAGGTCTCGAAGGGCACAAAGTTCACATAGAGGATTTCGTGCTCTGCACACTCTTCTTCCGAACTCTATGAGCTTTTTATGGTATGTATAATAGAGGTCTTTGGGGACTATCTTTTTCCATACTGCAGAGATTTCATCGTAATTTCCCGAGTGCACAATGCCAAGCCTTTGTGTGATCCTTCGTATATGAGTATCCACTGGAAAGACGTCAGCTTTGTGGGTTACCATAAGAACCACATCGGCAGTTTTCTTTCCTATGCCTTTTATGCCAAGAAGAAATTCCCTTGCTGCGTTTGGATCCAATTTCAGAAATGCTTCTTCTCCTCCTATGTCCACAAATGCCTTGGCGGCGCGTATAATGGTTTTAGTTTTCTCTTTTTGCATCCCTGAGGGTCTAATACAATCCTCTAAGAACTTCTCCTTGCACTTAATAATAATTTCAGGTGTTATTTTTTTGAGATGTTTCTTTAGCTTATTGAGGGCTTTTATAGCATTTTTGTCATTCGTGTTCTGGGAAAGTATAACTGAAACTAGGATCTCAAAGGGGTTTCTAGCATGTGAGACGACAAAAAGGGAATTATTTATCTGTATGTCTTTCAGAGCACTCTCAATGGTTTTCCATGAGATCATGTAGTTCTTCATGCTCTCCTCCTCAAATATATTGTTATCACATCCCCATCAGAAAGTACATGGTCTAGTCCGACCCTCTGTCCTGGATACTTAACACTTTTTCCCCACACGCATGCGTACTTGAAGTCCTCAACGAAGTTCTCTCCGAGTTTTTCACATACATCGTTAACAGTTGCTGGAGATCTTAGGACTAAAGGACTATTATAATCGGGTTCGCCATTTGGAGGCTTAAGGTAGATCCTAATGAGTCTGAGCTTATTTATGATCTTCTTTCTTAGTGCATCTATGTTCCAACCCTTTAATGCAGAGACTGCTACTGAGTCCTCCTTTTTAATACCAAGTGACCTGAAGTACTGGGATATAGTCTTCAATGTGTCCATGTTTCCTATTGCTAAGTCCACCTTGTTCAGGACAAATATTGCCGGTATGTACGTTCTGTTTCCGAGTGCAGCGTCTATTATGTCCTCTATGCTGATTTCTTTTTCGTTTATAATTATCTCTGCTGAATGATAGCCGAGCTCTATGAGTGTTTCTTTTATGGTCTCTAACGATATATTAAGATCACTTGAAGCATGTATTTGTATCCCGCCTGTACTCGTTTTCACGATCTTTATGTTGGGTTTCCTTTTGTTTATTCTTATCCCAGCCTTGTAAAGTTCCTTTCTTATGACATCAGCAAGTTTATATGTGTATACATCCAAGACTATCAAGACAAGATCTACAGACCTCACTACAGAAAGTACCTTTCTGCCCTCTCCTCTTCCCTCGCTAGCACCTTCTAGAATGCCGGGAAGGTCTAAGAGCTGGACGTTAATTCCATTATACCCCATCATTCCGGGAATTACCTTATTCGTTGTGAACAAATAGTCTCCCACGGGGCTTACCTTTTTTCCTATTAATGCGTTCATGAGCGTGCTCTTACCTACACTTGGAGGTCCAATTATCGCTACAGAAGCATCTCCACTCTTTTTAATATCGTAACCAATACCACCTTTTGACCGTTTTCTTTGTTTCTCAAGTTCTTCTCGTAACTTTGCTATCTTCGCCTTTATCCTGCCTATATGATGTTCAGTGGCTTTATTATATTCTGTTCTCTTCAGCTCTTCTTCGAGCTCTTTTATTTTCTTCTCTATTTCACTGAGCATCATTCTAAATTAATACCTCTCAAGTTATAAAAATTGGGAGACCTTACAAAGTAATGATAGACTGACGTCAAGAGAGGTCTTATGGGGGATGAAGTTATGAAAATAGTCCTCATTACAGATCTTGATGGCACATTACTTGATGAAACGTATGATTACAAGCCTATAGAAAAGTTTATAAACAAGTTGAAATCATATGGCGTTGACATAGTTTTCTCCTCAAGTAAGACATTTCTGGAGCAAGAATATTACAGAAAAGCCCTTGGAATAAACGATCCATTTGTCGTTGAGATGGGTGGTGCTATTTATATTCCAAAGGAATATTTTTCTCACATTTTTCCTAGGACAAACTCCTCAGAGAAGTACCATATCATAGAATACGGTCTTAGAATAGAGATCTTAAATAAAATCCTAGAAGATGTGGAAAAGGTTTATGGGTTAAAGCTTAAGCGTTTTACTAAGATGCCATCGGAAGAGATATCTAAAGTTACTGGTCTTCCACTTGAGATGGCAGAATGGGCGAAAAAGAGACAATACTCAGAAGTTATTGTGCGAGGGTTTCCAGAGGAAGAAGATCTAAGAGAAATTTTAAGAAAATATTTCCACTTGAACGTGTTCTTAAGTAAGAGACTTTTAACTATAATAGGAAACACAGACAAAGGGATAGCACTTAGGATACTTGAAAACTTGTACTATGAAGAATATGGATCAGTAGAAATGATAGCTGCAGGAGACGGCGAGGCTGACATACCTATGCTTCTTGCAGCAGATCTTGGAATATATGTATCCAAGGATGGGAAGGTGCCAGAATTGCTAATGAACAGAAAGAACATAGTTGTAGTGAATTGTAGAGAAGACCTTATGAAGTTCATAGTTAATTATGTGGAGAAGCTATTATTATAATAGTAAGTTTTAAACAGGTTTTATAGTGTTGTACTTATATATGGACAAGCTCTACAGGCTTAGTGAAGCAGCGAAGAGTTCGTGAGAGTAAGATAAAGCGTCTTCTCAACCATTCGCTAGTATCTTCTCCTTTATGCGTTTTAGACCCTCCATAACAATCTCCGCATTGAAGCTCAATGCAATGTCAACAATGTATTTCGTGAGCTTGTGAATGATATCCTCCCTCCTCTTCCACTTTCTGAGCCTCTTGCTTATAAGATGAAACTCTCGCATGGATATCACGCGTGCCCCATAACGTGGTTGCTCCTCCCTGAATAACAAAAGCAGCTTAAACAGGAGGCTCTCCCTTGCGAATTTCAGGAGGATACAGAATTTCGTTGAATACAAGGCCAGA
>QMTT01000128.1 GCA_003663565.1 Thermoplasmata archaeon | reverse complement strand
TAGTGAGAATCCGCTAAGGAGCTCGTGATCCTGGATCTTGAGGATAACCCTCGCACTACAAGAACACTCTACTTATCCTCGCAAGTACTAGAAACAACTAAAATATAATGCAAGAGGAAACGGTTAATAATATTAATATAAGATTGAGCTGAATTAAGATTAAGCCAACTTATTAAGTCGTTTTCTTACCTTGTGAGATTGCCATCACTAAGGCTATAGTGGTGAAGCACATGTATGTAGTGAAGATAGGTGGTAGCGTTCTCACTGACAAAACTAGACCATTCTCGTATCGAGAAAAGATAGCAAATGAGATCGCTAGGGTGTTAAAAGGCTTTAAAGGGATCCTAGTACATGGAGTTGGCTCGTACGGTCATCCACTAGCGATAAAATATAGACTTTGGGAGGGTCTTAGAGAGAATACTATTGAGTGGGCAGATACGAGGCTACATGTGTTGAAACTACATATGAGATTCTTAGAAGCTCTTATTTCAAACGGTATACCTGCAGTGACGTTCGGACCTGCAAATATGGTTAGCTATGGTTTATGGAATAAGAAGCCACTAGAGGAATTCTTGAAGTATGGTTTTGTGCCTGTCCTATTTGGAGATGGTATACTAGACAAAGAGCTTGGACTAAAAGTTATATCTGGAGATGACATTGTCGCTGAACTCTCAATGATCTTCAGAGAGGAGATAGATGCAGTTGTGTTCTGTGTAGATGTTGACGGGATATTCACTGATGACCCCAAGAAGAATCCGAATGCAAAGCTCATAAAGGAGATATCTCGTGAGAACCTTTTGAAGTTTGCAAGATCTTCTGAAGACTTTAGCGGTGCTATGAAGAAGAAAGCAGAGAGCATAATGAGAATCCCTGAGGAAATCCCAGTTTATATTATAAATGGCTTAAAGCCTGAAAACATTAAGAGGGTGTTCAAGGGAGAGAATCCAGGGACTTTAGTGAGAGGATGACCTATGAACGAATATCTATATAATGCGTTGATAGCTTTCCTTCAATTTCTGTACACGATATTTATTGTAGCGCTGACGGACAAACTCGTGAAGAAGAAAGTCATATCACAGGGTCTCTCAAGAAAGATAGTGCACATGTGGGCAGGTGGCATGGTACTATTTTGGCCCCTTTATGAAGGTACTACTGCGCCTTACTTCTTCTGTGTGACGCCCGGTATATGGATAGGGCTTCTCATCTATGTTGCAATGACAAAGGGACCTGATGATCCTACTGTTAGAAGCATGACGAGGACTGGGGATCCAAAGGAACTTCTAAGAGGAGTCTTGTATTTTCCCGTGATGACCATAGTGCTGACGTTAGTATTCTGGCATGGAACACCACTTGGAAAAGATCAGTTCCCAGCACTTGCTGGAATCGCTGCAGTAGGCTTTGGAGATGGTCTTGCTCCGATATTTGGACAATATGCCAAGAGACATATTGAAATATGGAAAGGTGTGAAAAAGAGTGGTTTAGGATCACTTGGGATGTTCTTGGGATCGCTCATAAGCATACCAACGCTTTCGTACGTTGTCCTTGGATATCTTCCAGAGCTCTGGAAAATACTTTTTATAGTCCTTGTAGCAACTCTCGTAGAGTTTCTCAGCTACAAAGATGTTGATAACCTTATTGTGGCGTTCATGGTAGCACTAGTAGCATATTTAATTGTTTGAGGGAATTTCTATGGCCACAGGGGCCTTAGAGAATGATGTAAAGCTCATAAAAGCCCTCGTTGGTCTTTCTGGTTTATTTTTTCCTCTTTCGTGGATATTCCTCACTGCAGTTCTATCTTATAATCCTGAGATCCAAGAAAAATTCTGTAACTCTGGCTTCTATCTTTACACGACGATAAGTATCATAATTGTAATCTTGAGTATGGCCTCGTTTTCGAGGAGCTTTTTAAGATACTTAATTCCCCACGTAATCCTATTGCCTCTTCTTTACATTTCCATAAGGATGTATATAGTTGGCAATGAGGATCCTGTAATGCTTCTTTCCTATAGTGTGCTACTTGCAGCAGTATACACATTTACTTACTTCTACGTAGGGCTTCTAGCACTTTCAAAGTATTCAAGCCCAAAAGTTCAGAATAGTATTTATTGTCTTATGATAACGAAACTCCTCATAATCATCGTGGGATTTGTATTTATATATAAACACATGACAACCTCTGTGATATTTCCCGGAAAGGAGTTCTACACTGAGGAGAATGGTCTTTATTATATCCTCACGTTAGCATTAAGTACGGTTTCTGTGCTGTTTGCTGTTAGGGTTCTAAAAGGCTTCTCTGAAGAACTACTATTTAGCTCTTCGTCGATAGGCCTCTCGAGGGTCGTGGCTGTTGCTTGGCCTATAGTTTCCATTCCTGGATATATAGCAAGTATGGTTACCGTAATAGACCCAAGATTTAGTGCGATCCTTGGAATGTGGATAAGAGAGTTCATGGCAGCCTACGTGGTGATAGCCCTTCCAACGATATTCTATGTAACTGTTGGATTAGTATTCCTTTTAGACATTATGTCCTCGAGGTACTAAACGATAAACTTCATAGTTATGAGGTTCTAAGTTCAAACAAGGACTACTAAAGCTAAAAAGCTACGAGGACGCGAGAAGTCACAACTACCGCAAAAGTTACTGCTGACCAGAACGACTGCAGAATACTCAAAGCTTATAGTTCTATCCTAATTCTAAATAGAACAATGTCAAATTAATGATCCACTGGAGGTACATTAATATGAGCAGGGCTTCATCGCGCAGTCTCTCATTGCTTTTCGCTGTGTCAGCTGTAAGAGGCATCGGGGCACAAATATTCATGACATTCCTCCCGGTTTATGCTGTGTCAGTAGTTTCCATGACCACATCACAAATAGGAATTGTCTCGACAATAGCGACAGGAGTGAGCGTTATATTTCTCCCATTATTCGGTTATTTGTCTGATGCCATTGGTAGAAGATCTGTCATGATGCTCTCGACTGTTTTAAGAGCGCTTGCTCCATTAGTTGTCCTTCTTATGAGGAACTATTATGGGATCTTACTCGCATATATACTCTCCCAGCTCTCAATGTATTCGTGGACTCCTGCTAGAGGGGCATTCGTTGCTGAAAATGTTAGCGAGAGAAGCATTGGAAAAGCATTTGCTGCCCTTTCTCTGCCAATGCAATTATCAAGAGCAGTAGTACCTTACATATCTGGTCTCATCATTGTGTACTTAGGCTATGACATTATATTTACAGCAGCCTCGTTCCTTATGATCCTTGGGATGATATTTATACTAGGGATAGAGGAGGGCTCAAAAAATAAGACATATGAAAAATTTTCCATTAGAGAATTCATAAGAGGTATGATACCTAAAAGAAAAGAGCTTGGTCTCCAGACTTTCTTTATAATAGATAGAGTTTCATGGAGATTTTGGATGCCAATGATGAACTCCTATTTCAAGGAATATTTAGGGTTCACGGAGGATATAATTGGTCTCATAAGTACCACAAGAGGTATTGTCTCTTCAATAGCGGTGATACCTTCTGGGCATCTCGTAGATAAAATAGGCTATCGTCTCAGCCTTCTTTTTTCAGAGATCACAGGAGCCTTAGCAGCGCTTATACTAATTATAGGTAAGACCCCTCTAGAAATGATATTGGCATCAGCTTTTATAGGTCTCTCTGTAGCCTTTTGGGGTCCGGGATTTAATGTCTCGGTTTCCAGGATAACTGACAACAAGACAGAACTTGGAAGAGTTTATTCGAGGGCAAACTTCTATCGTATTGTTGCATCTGTTCCAAGTCCTTGGATTGGAGGTATCCTATACAATATTGCACCTGCCTTAATGTTCTTTAGTGGCCTACTAGGGCTTCTGGGAAACTGTTTCCTTATATTAAGGATAAAGGAGAGCTGTTTGTAGATGATAAAAAGCATAATTGTAAAACTTATTAGCGCCTTATAAGATAATATTACATTACAAGGTAAATAATAAACATTAGTGAGCTATAATGATCCTCTATTGGGGGAGGTGTTGTTCTTGAGCGAGAAGGATGACATACTTGTTACAACCCTTGAAAGCGTTCCTGGATATAAGATCGTTAAGGTCTTGGGTGTTGTGAGCGGTAGTGTAGTGCTTGCTAGAAACATAGGAAGAGACATAACTGCTGCACTTAGGAACATAGCTGGTGGGGAGGTAAAAGAGTACACAGAACTCTTAGCATACTCTAGAGATCTGGCACTAAGTAGAATGAAGGAAAAAGCAAAGAAAATGGGTGCAAACGCAGTATTAGGTCTTAGGTTTTCATCCGCAACAGTCATGTCCGGAGCTGCAGAGACCCTTGCATATGGGACTGCTGTTGTTATTGAGCCGGACTGACCTC
>QMTT01000127.1 GCA_003663565.1 Thermoplasmata archaeon | reverse complement strand
GGGCCCGCCAAATCTTTTACATTTTATTAAGGAATTCTACTATCGCCTTTGCGATATAAAATGATAGGATCGGTGGAACGGATTCTCCAACTTGATTATATTGAGAATCTCTTGGGCCATAGAACACGTGATCGTCTGGATAACTCATAATTCTTGCATGTTCTCTTGGGGTTAGTAACCTATCATCGTATGGGTGAATAAATCGAGATTTTCCCATTACAGTAGGTGCAGGCTTATCAGGATGTAGTCTCACCCATGACGTCATTAACTTTCCTTTAGAACCCTTGAAGTAGACAATGCCACGACCCCAGCGCAGAGTTACTATTTTCTTAAGCTTCTTTTCTGATATAGGAACGGGATCATGATTTGGAGGGCCATAACCAGGATGAGGAAGCCCTTCTAGAGCCTCTTTTACTGTTCTTGGTTTTGAACGTTTGTATTTTTTTAGGAAGTCCTCTAAGGGAACATTTGAGATGAACATTCTTCTTCTTTTTGATGGATTCCCAAAGTCCTCAGCCTTTAACACGTTAAAGTATATTTTCTCATAACCTATCCTTGAAAACTCCTCTATTAAGGCATTTTTAAGTGGACCCTCTACAATAGGGACGACGTTTTCCATGACGAATACTTTTGGTTCTAAGTCTCCTACTATACGAATAAAATGTAGAACAAGTTGTCCAAGAGGATCAACATAGAGTCTATCTAAAGGGTTTTTCATTCTCCTGAAGTTTGCAACGGTATATGCCTCACAAGGGGGGCCTCCTATTACGACATCTATTTCACTGCCTACAGCATCCAAGATATGTTTACTGTGTACTTTCTTTATATCTTCTACAAGAACTATTGTATTAGTAAAGTTCTCAGCGTAAGTCTTAGCTGCGAACTCGTCTATTTCTATTCCTAACAGTATCTTACAGCCCTGTTTTTTGAACCCTAGTGAGAATCCACCGGCTCCTGAGAACAGATCTATAACTCTCAGATCCATTTTCAACCCTCTATCCTGTCATATCCCTCTGGTGATCCTCTTACGAAGAGCTCTCTTAATATTGGAGTGACCTCTTCATATAGCTCTCTTAGGATCTCCTGAACAGGTATTTCCCCGCTCATAACTTTGTCCATTTTTTCTTCAAGTTTTGCAGTCCTACTCTCTGAGATCATATCCTTATAGTACTTCACGAGATAATCGTAGACTTTTTTACCAATTTCTGTCGCGGTAAGGTATCCTCTTCCAACTTCTATAACGTACTTACGTCTTAGTAGTGTTTCCACTATTTTGGCGTATGTTGATGGTCTTCCTAAGCCTTTTGCTTTCATTTCGCTAATCACTTCGGCTTGTGTGTATTCTCTTACAGCCTTTGTCATTCCTGTCCAAAGTACCTTTCCTACTAGTCTTTCATTTGGTTCAAGAAGAGGTACCCTTCTTCTTCCAATGTTATATATCTGTGAGAAGGACTTCTTAATGATATCGTATTCTCCTTCTACTTCTACTGTTTCAGTTTCTATAAGGATCCTTGCTTTCAGATATCGCACTTTCTCTGATACCATTTGTGATGCGATAAACCTTCTAAAGATTAAATCGTAGAGTCTTATGTGGTCTCTCGTGAGTTCTATTACAGGCGCAAATATGCCTCGCCTTAGTAAATCTATGAGAGTTCTCGTGTCCCAAGGTCTTGTGGGCCTGATACACTCGTGCGCACCACCTTCCCCCCATCTACGTGGTTTAAAGTATTCCTCTCCAAAGTTTCTCGAGATATATTCCTTAGCTACTTCAATACCTTTATCTGACACGCGAGTAGAATCCGTTCTATGATATGTTATGAGACCTATCTCGAAGAGATCTTGTGCTAGGTTCATTATTTTGTTTACGCCCATTTTTAGCACTGCTGCGGCCTCAGAAAGTAATGTGTCTGTTGTGTATGGAGGGAGTGGATTCTTCTCAATCTCTTGTACTTCGACATGTCTAACCAATGCCTCTAATCTTCCACTTCTCACACCCAATTTCTTGTTAATCTCTACCTTAAGTTGTTTGTTTTGATCTTTTGGAGACTGTAGTAATATGATCGTTTTTGGAGTCTTCTTCTTGGCTTCTTCTGTACGTGTGATTATCCATCCAAGTACTGGGGTTTGTACACGTCCTGCAGAGAGATTTCTGCTCTTGAAGACGTCCCATAGTTTCTGAGAGAGTGCGAATCCAATCCAACGGTCTTCGATTCTCCTTACGATCTGCGCATTCACGAGATTCTTATTTATCTTTCTTCTGTTGTTTATCGCTTCTTCTATGGCTTTCTTCGTTACTTCATGGAATTCTACTCTGTAAATATTTGGATTCAATGGTCTTAACATGTTGTAGACATCCCATGCGATCTTTTCTCCTTCAGGATCTGGATCAGTGCCTATAAGAACCTCGTCTACCTCTGATGCAAGCTCTCTCAGAATCTTTATGGTTTCTTTCTTGTCCACGATATTTTCACTGCCACATTTTGGACATTTATTTGATGAGGATGTGAACTGATATCCGCAGTCAGCACAACGTTTTATGTAGTTGTAAACAGGTATGAAGACGCCATTTAACATAAGGACTCCATAAGTATCGTTGCCTAGTGAGTCCATTGTGAGATCCATCACATGCCCTACAGTAGCTACGATGTTAAGGAAGAGATCTCCTCTTGTTACCTCGTATATCACTATATCTCCCAGAACTCTCCTACTAGGCCTTCCATAGAAGCTGGCTATTGTCCTTGCTTTATTTGGGGATTCTACTATAAACAGAACTGTTTTACCAAGTCCCTTGATTCTATTTGCTATCTTTCCCTCTTTTGCAAGTTTCACAAGTTCTCTATCTTCGTTGACCTTCCTGAGCTCTTCTTCTAATTTTTCCTCTGAAAGCTCTTCCCAAGGTTCCTCTAGATAATATCTGAAGACTCTCATGAGTCCTTCTAATATCGGTTTGTCATCAGGACGTTCTATTATTATTGATATTCCCCTTGTTATACCTCCCACGTAGGTCCTTGAGGTCCTTCCTGAGGCTTGAATATATGTCCTTGTGTCTGGAATATATACGTAAAGCTTTTCGTCTTCTCTTCTTATTATAAGCTCTCCTTCCTTTTCGATCTCTTTTCTTTTTTCTTCATCACTTAGATACCTGAGAACTATTTCACGAGCTTTAACAAAGGCTTCATAGAATCTCTGAAGTCTTCCAGGAGAGGACTCTCCTTTGAGGGCTTTATTTATTATATCTATTTCATTCTTTGTTGCTCTTCTAAGAAAAGATATTACGGTATCTATTACTCTTGCCTCCTCATCTGATACGTGTCTGTAAAGCCTTATTACGGTTGTTGAAATACTTGAAACGTCATTTAGTTCTTTAAGATTGAACTTAAACCTTGGAGAGCCAAGGAATATAGAATATCTTATTATCTCTGGTAGGTCTATGCCTCTAACGAGGATCCCATAGTAATGAGCAACGCCTATTAATATGTCAACGTCTCCGTTAACGAAGGCCTCAAGGGCTTTCAGTTTGTTTTCTGGAGTCACTTGAAGTGCCTTAATATTATTTTCTTTAAGAAATTCTTCTATTTTTGACGCGTATTCATGTCCAAGATCATGAGGGACAAATATTAGCCCTCCCCTACCTAGTTTAAGAACAAGATTCTTTAGCGTTTCTAGTGTATTCTCTGTGATCTTATAGAAGTTTATAACATTTCTCAGTTGCCATGTCGTGGATCCTATGGTAAAACCCAATAGGACACGGTAGAGCAGGTAAGCTCTGCCCTTCGTTTTACCAGTAGCAGTCGAGATTATTATTTGACCTTTTCTCTCGAACTCTTTCTCCCCTATTTTGTTCTCCTTTATAAGTTTGTAAGCTTCTTCAACTTCTTTGTGAGTGAACCCAAGGAGTATAAGGGATCTTTCAATGTTCCTATAGGCCTTTAAGAAAGAATCAACATCGTCCACGAATATGAAGTCGAATTTTTGATCCTTTATTGATTCAAAGTTCTGTGAGAGAAACTGTGATGTTGTTATAAGAATATCATATTCTCCGCTGAATATCTTTTCTTTAGTTTCTTTTGCATTCTTCATTCCGGACCAAAAAGCGACTATTCTTACTTCTTGTCCATCAAGTTCGTTAAGCTTTGATATCCTCTCATAAGCTTGTTTTACAAGTACGCTAGTTGGAAGAATTAGATAACACTTCTTCTTGAACCTTGTTGCTAGGTAGTATGTGAACACGATACCAAAAACTGTTTTTCCAACACCTGTCGGAGCAGTTATAGCAAAACTATATCCCTTTAGAGCTCTGAGCGCCCATGATGCTTGAATGGGCCACATGTTATTGTTTGTAATTTTTTTGAAGAGATCATTGATCTCAT
>QMTT01000126.1 GCA_003663565.1 Thermoplasmata archaeon | reverse complement strand
TTCAGCCCGCCGGCCACTAATCGCCCGAAATGGCCTACCGGCCTGTTCACTAGACGGGTCATCACGTGTCGTGGTCTGAGAGGACTCATTAGGTTATTCCCTCATCCCTTCACGTGGATGAGGGGTGGTCTGACGGCCATAGCGGCGGGGAAACGCCCGGTCTCATTCCGAACCCGGAAGCTAAGCCCGCCAGCGCCCTGGGTTGTACTGCCGTCCGAGAGGCGGCGGGAAGCCCGGGACGCTGTCAGGCCACCCCTCATCACACTATTATCACTCTTTTTTGTTCTATGGACGATAGTGTCAGGTCAGAATTTTATTTCTTCTCGAGAGATCTTCCGATAAAAATATAAACTATTTCTTCCCAAGAAAATAGAAATAGATGGTTTATATCTATATAAACGGGTGTTGTGGATGAAGTTCGAGTACTATGTCTTCTTCGAGATAGAGGTTGCAAAGCTTGATAAGATAATCAGCGAACTCATGAAGATACCACAGTTAAAAGAGTTAGTGCTGATAACAGGGCAGTATGATCTCATAGCGAAATTCGAGACAGAGAACCCTGAGGAGCTTAGAAGGGTGCTCGTAGAAACTATAAGCTCAATACCAGGTGTAAAACACACTGTCACTGCGACTGTCATAGAAAGATATCGATGAGAACGCTTTTATTGAACGTTTCATTTTCTTTATTATTAGGTCTTACCGACAACCATAAGTATTATTATCATCACAATGATTATTGCCCATGATATGTAAAGTAGCCTTTTCCTAGCTTTTATCATCCTCTCGTAGGACTCTCTACAAGCTTCTGAGCAGAACATCTTTCCGAATTCTATAGGTCTACCACATACCACACAATGGGAATGAAGGGGAACTCTCTCCTTTGAGCCTCTTCTTTCCTCATCTTTAAAATCTTCCATGGTCATTCTATCACACTTCCCTCAACTTCGAGTCCATATATTGCATTCTTAAGCTCTTTAGGGTTTAAACCATTTATGACTATTGTCCTTATTTTTGACCTATTTATTATAAGTGCTGCGAGGTGATCAATAACCGTATTAACACCTGGCTCAGGGGGGACACTCATGACAATATCCAATAGCTCCCTGAATGTAAGCTTTTTTAGCTTCCTTGCGTCTTTGTATTTCCTGGGATCTTTGTCGTAGACGCCATCCACGTTTGTTGCTATGATAAGCCTCTGTGCTCTTAGTCTCTCTGCTAAAAGGGCTGCTACGGCGTCTGTAGTATGCCCAGGTTCTGTGCCGCCCATGACCACGATTCTGGAGTTTCTTATATACTCAACAGCCTCATCAACACTTCTTGGGACTTCGGGATACGCTATGTCTTCAAGTGCGCTTATAAGAAGTAAGGCGTTTAGTCTAGTGGCTTCAATGCCGATTCTATCGAGCATATAATAGCTATCTGTGAAGCCTTTTGCAGCATTTATGTATTCTCTTGCAGTTCTTCCACCACCGACTACTACTGCAAGTTTGAAGTTGCAAGCTGCCTCTCTTAGTATCTCCACGATTTCTTTTATATATCCCATATCTATTTTCTCTTTTGAGATCAGTGATCCTCCAAGACTGATCACGATCATAGGGTTATCACCTTAGATGAGAATTTCACATATGATATTAAAGGCATTTGGTGATGGTTATGAATGACGATTACAGGAGGTATGAACTCAAAAGATTGCTTGAGGAGCTTGGGAAGTATCAAGGGTATGGTACTAACTTGATAAGCTTGTATATTCCGGGCAATGCGGACATCGGAGATATTCTAAATCAGCTCAGACAGGAGTATTCTGTTGCTCAGAACATAAAATCAAAACAGGTAAGAAAGGGGGTCATGAGTGCTATTGAATCGATCATTGGAAGACTCAAATATTACAAGAGGGCACCACCTAATGGTCTCGCAGTGTTCTCAGGAGAGGTCATTGTGGGGCCCAACAAGACGGACTTCGTGACATACGTTATAGAGCTTCCAGAGCCTTTGAATTTCAGTATATATCACTGTGATTCAAAATTCTACATTGAACCTCTTAAGGAGTTGTTGAGGGAAAAGGAAGTCTATGGGCTTATAACACTTGACAGAAAGGAGGCGGCAATAGGAGTACTTCGAGGACGAAGGCTTGACGTCATAGCGACATTTGAGTCGAGGGTTCCAGGTAAGCATCGACAGGGAGGACAGTCGTCTAGACGTTTTGAGAGACTTATTGAACAAGCAGCACATGAGTTCTTTAAGAAGGTTGCTGATGAAGCTGCAAAGGTATTCCTTAATGAGCCAGAACTCAAGGGCATATTTATAGGAGGTCCTGGACCTACAAAGGAGTACTTTGTCAAGCAAGGTTATCTTCATCCTAACCTCAAGGATAAGGTCCTTGGAGTTCTTGATACGGGATATGCTGATGATTATGGTCTAAGAGAGCTTGTAGAAAAGATATCAGAAACTGTAGAGGAGCTAAAGATTTCTAGAGAGAAAAAGACAGTAAACGAGTTCATTGCAACTGCTTTGAAACCATCCACGGCAAGTAAGGTTGTGTATGGATATAAGCAAGTTCTAGAAGCCTTAAGAAACGGAATTGTTGGGAAGGTACTCGTATCAGAGGGTCTCAGGAAGGATGTAATAATACATAGATGTCCCTCATGTGGCTATGAGGAACTCGAGATAAAGGAGGTAGACGAGTCTGCCGATCAGAAGTCATGTCCTACATGTGGAGTTCCCATGGAGCAAAGACGAGAGGATTTAGTTCAATATGTTGGAAAGCTTGCAGAAGAAACGGGTGCTGAAATGGTAATGATATCGACAGACTCAGACGAGGGAGTGATGTTCCTTAGAACGTTTGGTGGTCTAGGAGCATACCTCAGGTATTCCTATTGAGGTGTCCATTGATGGACATATTGGCACTAAGATACATTATCATGAGGAAAATCAAGGAAAAGTATGGAATTGAGCTCTCCAGATATGACATCACATATCCTCCAGAGGACTTTGGAGATTTATCTCTTCCATGCTTTAAACTAGCTAGGGGCTTAAAGAGAGACCCAAGGGAGATCTCGAGGGAGTTGTCGTTAGAATATTGGGGCGATTTCGTCGAGAATGTTGAGGCAGTTGGGCCATATCTCAACTTCAGATTGAACTATGAGAGCTCTTTTTTATGGATACTAAAGATCTTAAATGAAAGAGGAAGCCTTCTTAATTTTAAAAGAAAAGGAGTGAGGGTATTAGTCGAGCATACTTCAGCAAACCCTACAGGACCATTACACGTGGGAAGAGCTAGGAATCCCATAATAGGAGACTCCATAGCACGCATTTTGAAGGCATATGGATACGATGTGACTACGGAGTACTACGTAGATGACATGGGTTTTCAGGTGGCGACGTTGCTTTGGGGATGCCTTAAGTATGGTTTTCCAGAAAAAGAAGATGCATATGAGTACGTTAAGATCTATCAAAAAGCAAACGCAGAGATAGAAGAAAAGAGGCTCCAAAAAGAGGTTTTAGAGATATTGAGGGCTTATGAAAAGGGAGAATATAGAAACGAGATGTCAAGGATTGTCGATGTTATCATGAGAGACATACTATCATCTCTAGAGCGATTGAATATAGCTTTTGATTCCCTAGTTAAGGAGTCGAAGTTCGTGTTCAATGGGGATGTGAAGAGGGTTTTAGGGGAGCTTTCCAAGAGAGGGATCTTAAAGAAGGATCCCGAGGGAGCACTATACGTTGATTTAGAGGAAGTATGTTCTGAGATCTCTAAGGGGCTTCAGGACACGCGTATGTATCTGACGAGATCTGATGGTACAACACTTTATGCACTAAGGGACATAGCTTATCACATTGACAAAGGAAAAAGGGCCGACGTGCTAATAAACGTATTAGGGGAAGATCATAAGCTTGAGGCATCTTTCGTACAATGCATGATGAAGATTCTCGGAGAAAAGGTTCCAGAGATCGTATTTTATTCCTTTGTGTCTCTTCCTGAGGGTAGGATGTCAACGAGGAAAGGAAGGGTCATATATTTAGATGAAATTGTTGAAGAAGGAATCTCTAGAGCATATAAGGAAATAAAGGAGAGAAGACCTGAAATTCCTGACGATGAAGCCAGAGCTATTGCGGAGAAAGTTGGCGTAGGTGCTGTTAGGTATAGTATCGTGAAAATGCAACTTGAGAAGCCTATAGTATTCAAATGGGAGGAGGCTCTATCTCTTGAGGGTGATTCGGCACCGTTTGTTATGTACTCATATGTTAGAGCTAAAGGTATCCTTAGTAAATCTACAGATGATTGGAAAGACCTCAGGAGGCCTGTGATAGAGGGTGACCTCGAGGTAAAGCTTGTAAGGCAGATCTTGAGGTTTAGAGACATAGTTGAAGAGGCTGCTT
>QMTT01000125.1 GCA_003663565.1 Thermoplasmata archaeon | reverse complement strand
TTCATGAACTCCTCTCTTTCTTCAGGACTTAGATCCAAGTCGGATATCTCAACACCCCTACCTACGGGTATAAAGTTAAAGAATACTAGACGCTTAACGCCTATTGATTGAGCTAAGTCTATTATTTCCTCAACCTCGTCTATGTTATACTTAGTAATTGTCGCTGCCATAGCATGGCTTAAATTATACTTAACAGCATTCTCTAGAGCCTTAATAGCTCTCTCCCAAGAGCCTTCAACACCTCTAAACTTATCATGCTTCTTAGGATCTGCACTATCTACTGAGACCTCAATGTATCTTAACCCAGCATCTACTGCCTTCTTAAAGAAGTCAGGATCAGCTAATCTCCAACCATTAGTGGCTACTGCAGCATATATGCCCCTACTAGCTATTGCCTTAACTACAGTTAGGAAGTCAGGATGTATTGTAGGTTCACCACCACTTAAAGCTATAGCCGCTACTCCAGCCCTGTCTAACTGCTCAACAAGTTCTAACTTCTCAGCTAGACTTAACTCATCAGGTAATGGTTTATCAGCTCTTTGATAGCAGTGCTTACACCTAAGATTACACATGTTAGTGAAGTTCCATACTATGAGGAACGGTGCGGGCAGCCTCTGAGGCACAGTAACGCCATACTCAGCTAATCCCCTGAATACTAATGATATACCCCTACGTAATGCAGGGTCCTTAACAGCTTCAACTACATCCTCCTTCCTACCGCCCATAGCACTAACTCCTAAATTCGCTAGAAGATTGATGAAGATACCTAAGAACCTAACGCTTATTGGGCACTCAACACTTTCTCCAGCTAACATTGAGAGTGTATGATATATGGCCGGCGCATTAACTTCACCTTTATCTTTATAGACACACTTAAATTCTTTGGATCCTATACTTAAAATTAATCTAGCTACCGGATTACCCATTACTAATCGAGCCACTGTTAAGAATGCTCCAACGCCTTCACGTCTACCATGCCTACTCATTATTCATCACCCCTGAAGAAATCTCTAATCTTTTCTCTTAAGGACTTGTGAAGGAATATTGAACAGTTACCGAACTTTTTCTAAGTTCTAAAATTAAGTCTTTGGATAAATATTACTTAGTATACATTTTTATTTATTTTATTATATTTATCGTTATTACAGTGACAAAGCCGTTTGAAACTGCTTTCATTTTTGTGAACGTTCATATCCTCATTAATAAGCAAAATCTCAGGAGAGAATAATCTAACAGGCATAAAGCTGCACTTTTAATCCTATTCTTTGTCCTAAAGGGCGTGCAGGATTATCTTTTATCAAAATCGCCACGCATAAGGGTTGGATTGAAGTTGATTTGGAGACCCACAAGCATTATTGGAAAACCGTGAACTCAGGTCGGAAGTTGGCTTCCCAGGCAAGAATAAAACTTGACAAGAAAGAGAAGAGATTAACTATTTATTTGATGTTTTACAGGGAGGTCGAGGAATATTATGGCATATAATCATGATGGCATATAATCATGAAAGTTTTGATCATGCTAATATAAGAAACAGCCTAAGAATTTTTCCTTAATCCACTTAAACAATTCCTTTGAAATAATTCCAATCATCTCCCTAAATCTCCCAGCTCTTATTTCTTCCATTATAAATTTTAACCTAACATAGAATTTCCTATATGCATAGGTAAGCATCTTGCCTAACTGTTCTCTTGTGAAATGAAAGCCTCTCATAACGGGTCTTACTGTTGTATAGTGTTCCCAGTTCCAGTCTTCTATCAAATTATACTTTAATGCATAATCAAATAAGGGAGTTCCAGGATATGGCGTCAGTACAGTAAATTGGGCGTAATTAGGTCTAAGCTTGATTGCGAAGTCAACTGTTCTTTTCATGTCATCAATAGTTTCCCATGGAAAACCGAGTATAAAAGATCCCATAGCAAAACCTCCGATCTCTCTAACCCACTTAAATACTTTCACAGCTTGCTCAAGCTTTATCCCTTTGCCAATCTTATTTATGGTCTCCTGGCTTGCTGATTCAACTCCAAAATATAATGCCTCGCACCCATTGTCGTAAAGGAACTTTAGGTACTCTCTATCGACATGATCTACTCTAGAACCGCATGAAAAGGGTATTTCTATTCCTCTCTCTTTAAGTTCTTTTATAAGCTCGTAAACGAATCTTCTATTGATGGTTAATTCATCGTCAGTGAAGGCTATATGTTCTACTTTATATTTGTCGACTAAATATTCTATTTCTTCTGCAACTGATTTCGCACTTCTAAATCTACTTTTTCTGCCCCAGAAGTAGCTGGTCATACAATATATGCATCCATATGGGCAGCCTCTACTCGCCATGACATGTGCCACTCTTATGGGTTTACCAAGCACTGTATACTTGTCCATAGGAAGTAAATGTCTGGCAGGCAATGGAAGTGAGTCTAGGTTCTGAATTAACGGCCTCATACCCGTCATAACTATTTTTGAATCATCCCTGAATGCCAGACCCTTAACATTTCGTAGCTTCTCCTTGTCTAGTCCATGCTTCTCAATGACATTTATGAATTCAGCCGTTGTTAATTCTCCCTCACCCAAGACAACGACATCTATGTTATTGTTTAAAGTCTCCTTGTACATAGGAGTAACATGGACACCACCAGCAAATACTGGAAAGTCATTCCCCAGCTCCTCTTTAAGCATTTTAGCAGCCATATATCCCTTAGGGGCCATTGGAGTTAACATTGAAAATCCTACAATGTCTGGATGCCAACTTTTAACCTCTCTTAACCAATCCTTCCACCCCATTTCGAGGGTGGGAGCATCAATAATCTTTACTTTATGTCCCTTCTGTTCAAGAACAGCTGCGATCCAGGCAAGACCTAGAGGAGGCGCCTTAATGCCCGTGACCCTATATATTTCTAATCTATGTGTTTCAGGAGGAAGAGTGAGGAGCACGCGCAATGCTATATCACCACTATGCACAACCTCTTAGAGACACTTATTAGGTAATATACTTCACTTTTTACGGGTTTCGCTTTTCGACTCAGCAGACATCGTCTTTAATAGTCATACGTTTGCCTTGTGTTGTTTCGTAATGGCAAAAAAGCGTAAAGTTTGATATCTTTAATTTTTGCAGTCTTTAAGCACTCAGGATCTATCTCATTATAATGTGCCGATCTCCAATATGTTGGGTTCTAAGCCCGAATAGAGACTGCCAAAGCCTCAAGAATATGGGGCTCGCATGCTCCCAAAAGCCATCCAATGAAACTATAAGATAGAAGATCAGCCATTACACAAGTTACGGCTAACCAGAACGGATGACATGCCCTCTGTTTGTCGCATTAGGAAGATTAAGGAGAACTACTATCTCTACCATGGCGACGAGTACATTAGTCCTTTAGAGAAGATTGTGGAGTGTTGGCGGGCCCGCGGGGATTTGAACCCCGGATCTTCGGCTCCGAAGGCCGACGCCTTATCCTGGCTAGGCTACGGGCCCATAAAAATCTTCATACACTATGTGAATTCATTCATACTAGTTAAATAATATTATTTAGAGCACATCTTCTATTTCTATTTGACTTATCCTTTTATTTTTCAAATCTGCACGTTAAATCTTTATAATAAGTCCTACGTGGCATTCCTCATAATTTAATTTAAAGATCTCCTTAAAAATACTCCTTGCGAGATCCCACTACAGTGACATGGAATTACCTTCTTAACTCCTAGATCCTTTAATTCTTTTGCTATCTCATATATCTCTCTGCTTGAATTAGATATCAAATGAAATCCTCCTATAACCATGTATACTGGCCTGTTTAGCGCGCTTATTGCTTTTTTTACTATTTTCACAATGCCTGGGTGCGAACACCCTGTTATGATCACAAGGCCTTTGTCCGTATCCAGGACAAGAGACTGTTCTCCTACAGGATACAAAACGCCTGTAGAGTAAACTTTTGGTAATATCTCTGTAAAAACTGATACCTCAACAATCTTAGCGTTATATGATGCGACTTTTTGCTTAAAGCTCTCAGGAAAGCAGTTTGGAATTATTACTGTCACGTTGCTGTTCTCTCCTAGCAGCCTCCATAGCCCTCCAGTATGATCTCCATGTATGTGGGATATAAATATGTAATCTATGCTTTTAGGGTCTATACCTAATGCTTTCATGTTCCATAAAAGAATTTCCCCACTACCTCCTGTGTCAAAAAGTATTGTGTAATTTTTGAATTTTATAAACGCAGAGAAACCCCATGAAGCCTTAAGATTATCTACAGCTTTGTTATCATACACTATGACTATTCTATTCTCATCTGTGGCAATATTGTGAGATACGTGGTCTCTTTGAGTGCGCTCTTTAAAAGAAAAGAGTACAATGGACAAGATGGATGCTACAAATATTACTATAA
>QMTT01000124.1 GCA_003663565.1 Thermoplasmata archaeon | reverse complement strand
TACACTTCTAATGGCTTTCCATATCGAGTATAATGCATAAAAGATGCTACTTCAAGCTCGCTTTTTCCGTATTCTATAGATATCGCTCCAGAAAGTGCTACTTCTGGCATGACTCCTATTACAATAGCAACACGAAGCTCCTCACCGTGCTCAATACTTTCTCTCCACATCCTATATAAATGCCTCGGGACAAGCCTGATAACGAATCTCTCGTCTCCCAAATACATCATCCTGTGATATGAAAGATTCGTGACCTTTCCCTTCTTTGCAATTATTATTGACGAGGTTACGTAAGGTCCACCATCTTCTGGAAAGTATTTAAAGAATGGTATCTCTTCTACAGAAGAAAGCTTAGTTCTCCAGACCTTTGTTTTTGTACTTATGACTTCCATCTTAGACCTTGTAGCATTTATTATGAAGTTAAACAGCTCTTTAATGCTGCTTAAATTAAAATATTCCATGAAAAACTTTCTATTTGAATAAATATTAGAAATTACTTTTTTTCCATTGAAGTTTTCAAAAATTATTGGCCTTCCATTTGAGAGAATTATTCTCCTTGTAATATCAAATCCACTCTTAATTTCATCCTTAACAATTATGGGATCCCTTACAAGATGCTCTAACAAGGTCATAGATATCACCTCCACCTTTTGTACAAATTGTTTTCTACTCCCATAACCTTTAAAAACCTACCAATGACGCTGTCAACGAGATCTTGGAGAGTGCTTATGTTACCATAAAACGGCGGCGATGCTGGAACAACCTTAACTCCCATAAGCGAAAGCTCATACGCTGCTCTAAAGGCTTGAGGAGGCCAAGGCATTTCTCTGACAAGGAATCCTACGGGAACTCCTTCCTTTATGCCTACTTGTACAGTTCTCAGGAGATTATTATCTGAAATTCCAAGAGCACTTTTAACAAGCGTATTTATTGTGCACGGAGCGACAATGAGCATTTTAAATTTTGTACTACCTGATATGTACCTATCAGCAGTAGTAATATCGTGGACATCTTTTGAAAGTCTCTCTAAGCGCTTTTTCCAGTCCCTAACTTCGGAAGAAAGGACTCTCTTTCCATTTCTTGTAATGATTATATATAAGTCATATCCAAGATCATAAAGAACCTCTGCGATTCTTATCCCATATATGGCTCCTGATGCCCCAGTAATACCTAAAACCACGGTATTCTCACACTTATCAGACCTTTTCATGAATAAACACCCACAAAGTATCGCAGATTACGTTACTATCCGTATCAAGAGCATATAGCAATACATCTACAAGACTCGTCACGCGTTGCTCCTCTTCCCAGCTATAAAACTAACTATAGCTGAGATTCATCATCGTAAAACTCCCTCCATGCTATATGCTATCCGGGGAGTACTGTTCTTGTCCTTATAGTCTTCATTGGGCTTTTGTGGTGCACGCGGATCCCACGCATTTCCCCTCCCTCCTCTCTCCCATCAGGTCTTTATTTTTTTACCGTCATCTTGAAGGGAGGGCTCTGAGCCGCAGAATAGATAGAGCAATGACATGTGAGCGGGATCAACGTATGAGGTTCTTATCCCATGCCATCCGACCTTGTACTCGATAAAGTTTGCCTGTTCGTTGATGTCTTCTTTTCTGATCCTGCACGCTTTGGGTTGAGAAGACGCTTTATCTACCCTCTGGCTCTTCGCTGTCTGCCAATCTTGTAGAGCTTCTCAATATTAAACGTGAAGCTATAAAACCATTTAAAGTTTGTCGCTATAGTAATAGCCAATAATTAGAGTGTGTGAAAAGCTCAATTATTAATGCACATTGAATATAATAAAATTAAAAGTCTAAAGTGTGATAGGACTATTAATCCTTATGAGAGAGTTTTATATAGGAGATCCTCTTTCACATGAGAATGTGTTTGATGGGCCCGTAGATCAGCCTGGAAGATCGCCGCCCTCGCAAGGCGGAGGTCCCGGGTTCAAATCCCGGCGGGTCCACCACATTTCCAAATTTAAACATTAGGTGAAGCTGCAATGCTCGTGGGATTCACCCTTGTTCTCCTTGGGTTCTTTCTGATAATGCTTGATGTCCTCATGAGTCCACATGAAGTTATGTTATTCACAATATTCCCCGTGATCGTTGGAAAGGGGTCCTTACTTTCACTAGTAGGCATAACGCTAATCTTTGTTGGCATGTTAGTAATGTTTATAGAGCCGTTTATAAAGTTAAAGCAAACAAAAGAACCTCTAGAGAAGGTAGAGAAGGGTTATTATTCACTTCCAAGCGATTATTCTCAGAAGAGTTATGATTACAAAATAACTGACAAAGAAGATCAAGAGTCTTCTTGGGGTGGCGTTATATTCATAGGCCCAATACCGATAGCTTTTGGATTCCTCAAGGAGGGGAAGTATAAGGGATTCCTACGTATCATAGGCCTCTTGTTGGGAATAGTTTTTATTTTACTTTTTGTCATGTGGGTATTAAGGCACTATTCTTAGGAGGCTCAGGGATGGAGAATCACATAAAGAGCTTAATGAGAGCAATAGAGAGGTTTTCTGAACATTTAAATGAGATGTTGAGTAGAGTGAAAAGAGTTCTTGTTATAGGTCATAATGATGCGGATGGCTATTCTTCAATGGCCATAATGTCTCTTTTGCTTGAAAAAAAGCTTGAACCAGAGATGTTATCTTGGATGTCATTTGATTCTCCAGTTGAACTTTTTAGGACACTAAAGAACATAAATGTTGAAAAGTTCGACGCAGCTATTGTAGTAGATTTCGGATCAGAAGATGAAATGAGGGAACTTTTCGATATATTTAAGGAAAACGTTCTTATCATAGATCATCATGTTTCATATCCACAAGAATATAAGGACTTCATTCTAAATCCAAGGATGCTTGGGATAGAAGCAGATAGTTTTGCGTGTTCATCCACACTTGCGTATTCACTGGCCAGAATGGTAGGAGTTCCACCAGAAAAAATCTATGCCCCTCCCATTGTCGGTGCAATAGGAGATGTCCAATATGATTATGAGGACTCTGATGAAGCTATTAAAGCCCTTGTAGGGTATAATAGATATGTTCTGGAAGAACTGAAGGACCTTGGTCTTGTTAGCGAGGAAATAGCACCAAATATTTATGGAAAATATCAGCAAACAATGCATGATGCCATAAACAAGTATGGTCTCTTTTCGAGACTCTTCAGCGATATAGTACCTGAAAGGTACTCTACTATGTCATGGTACGATCTTAAAAAGGATGACAGGATGAACATAATAGCAAAAATACTTGAAAGGGTCTCTGAAATGGGAATCCTTAGCAAAGAGGTTGTCTCAGAACTCTTTATATATGATTATATATTCCCAAAGGAGGACATAAAATACTTTAGAGAGGCCAAAGAATTTGCTACCCTAGTAAATAACTTAGTAAGGTTAAATCTAGGGAAAAAAGCCAAAGATCTCGCATTGTCCATTCTTAAGTATAATAATCTCAGAAAAAATAAAAACATAATAAAAACTCTTGAAGGATATCTCCAACAAGCAAACAGGAAAAAGAGAGAATACTATAGAAAAGCAAAAGATGGTGCAGAATGCTTATCACTTAAAGGCATTAAGGCTTTCGTTTATATAGATCTCACAGAGAAACCAATGCCACCTGCAATTACAGGTTCCGTAGCGGGTTTTCTCATGAACTTAGACAAAGGACTTAGTGAACTTTACGTGGTTGGCACATACGATCAAGGAAGAGACCTTCTAAAAATATCTGTCAGAGTTTCTTCAGAAACTTTTGAGGCTGCTATAGGTGATATAATTCGAGAGATTGCGAGGGATTTGGGTGGAGAAGGCGGGGGTCATAAATTTGCAGGAGGATGCGAATTTAGCGGATTAATGAAAAAGGATACAGCTAAAAGAAAATTCTATGACGTAATTTATAGAATAATAGAGTACTATACAAGCTGACCTTATAAACCTAATATTATTTTTTCTAGTTCCTTTCCTTCATGTTCCTTATCGTTTTCAGAAGACTCTTGTATTGATACCCCTTCCAGTACAGTTTTTTACAACTCGGGCAATAATAAAAGCTTTCATATGCACAGTAAGTGCTTTCATAATAGTTTCCTTTAACATACTCTCTGTCACACTCTAAAATGGGAGTTCCACATTCAGGACACGTCTCCAAGATTTGCGTCATAGGTAAGATCTCATTCTCCTTAAGATACCTCAAAACAGTATCTAGTTGTGCATTGATGTCATGATCTTTCAAATAAAGTGATTTTTCATATAACTTAGAGAGCTCTAGATCCCTTGTAATTAAAATTGCCTTGTATTTTTTAGAAAGTTCAAGGAGCTCCTTGTCAGATGCCTTGGAGTCATAATATACAACATATCCTAACATCCTTAACATCTTCGCT
>QMTT01000123.1 GCA_003663565.1 Thermoplasmata archaeon | reverse complement strand
TCATCAATTGCTCCTTGAGCATCAGTGGCTGAAAGACCTGAAGAGGCATTATCGTATGCAGCATCTGTAGAATCAATAGATACTGTGTTCGATCCAGAAGCATCTGTACCATCAATAGTTTTGTTACTCAATTCTTGAGTCTGATCATTTGTAGTTACTTCTCTTTTAGAGCCGTCTACGTAAGCCTTGACTTTATTTCCAGAATCATCTTCTACATATACAGCACCTTCTACATCATGTGATGCATCGTGTGATGTTACTCTAAGAAGGATTCCCTTGACAAATTGTCTAAATCCACTAGCCATTATTACTCTCCTATTGATCTATCGTAGTAGCTTTAAATTTAATAGTGCCACTAGTTTGATTTGTTAAATTACTTGATGTATATTGAAATTGTCCAGCAGAGGTAACTGATACTACTACTTCAGTATCTCCTATACCATCTTGAGAAATGACAAAGTCACTTCCTGTATACTGTCCTAGGATTACTCCAGATTCTGTAGTAGAACTGGCTCCTGAGTCGTAAACTCTGTTTATTACATATTCGACTGTGACTTGTAAGACGCCACCGCCAGAAACGTTGAATGCTAGGCCAAATATGTCCGTAGCAACTGTTGTGTTGTTTACTATGACTGCGGTAGTCTCTGGGATTGTATTGGGGCCTTGGAGCGTATTTAGGAGGTCTGAGACGGCCTCAGCCCATGCTGTTGCATCCTCTCCCCATCCGGCATTATCTCCGTTCTCAGGATAGTTGAATACACTGGTTCCAACCTGTAGCTCTTTTGACATTAATTTCCTTCCTTATTACTGAAGTTCTATTAATAGTTGTTAATCTGTTCTAAGTGGTTGTAATTACTGGGGGTTT
Source organism: Thermoplasmata archaeon (assembly GCA_003663565.1). Next base: position 3,558 of record QMTT01000123.1, on the reverse strand, counting down.
TTATTTGTTGGATTTCTGTTTGTTCTCTAATGCCCATAGAGGTTGTAAATTGGTGAAATTACAGGCTGAAAATTGTTGGGACTCGATAGTTAAGTCGTAGGAGGATATTGGGATGATGTGGTCGATATGCCATGATCCGTAATTATCCCAGGACATACCAGGTTTGAATTGGCTTTCTAGATGCTTTATTAGATTTTCTACGGTGCATCCTAATAGCTCCAAGGTAGATTTAGACTTAGAACGACCTTTTAAAGCTGATCCCAACCTACTTCTTAGATTTTCGGCTATTTTATATTGAACATCCGTTATACGTCTTTCCCTCTTTCTAGTATTGATTCGATCTCTATTATTAGTGCACCATTCTCTATTTTGCTGAGATCTCCTAGCTTTATTAGCTTCTCTATAGGCTTTAATTTTATCAGTATTAGATTCTCGGTATTCCTTATTCTTTTTATTAATTTCATCTTTATTAGCTTCGTAATACTCCTTAGATTTAACCTTAATAGTTTTGCTATTCTTTTGATAATATGCAGAACAGGCTTCTTTAGTCTTTAATTTATTCTTTTGATAAGCTTTCTTTGTATAGCCCTTCTCTTCGTTTAATTTATTATAGCTCTTACTAGTACAATCTTTACATTCGTTTCTAAGTCCATCTTTTGCAGATGCTCTCTTAGGAAACTCGGATCCACTTTTCTCAATATTACAGTTTTTACATACTTTAACTATACTTAAATTTGCAATATTCTTAGGTTTACTCTTAAGTCTAGAACTCTCATAATCACTTATACAGGATTTACATCTTAACTTATACCCTGTAATAGAATCTTTACGTTTAGAAAATTCCTTAGAATCTTTGACAACTTTACATTTAGTACATTCTATTTTCACAATTAACTCCCTAGCTTTATTATATCACTCACTTAGGTAGGAGTCAAGCATTATTTGATAAAAAAAGGGCGGTATAGAACCGCCCCTGTATTACAAACTATTGTAAATTAAATTACTTAGCTTTTAATGAATCTAAGAAGTGTACTTAGGCCCGGTTTTGAGGTAAACAAAGCCTGGTCCGTATAACATCTCATTTCGTAACCATTATGATTCTCAAGAAGACGGAAAAATTTTCCTTCCATTCCTGGTTGCTCAAATGTGATATCAGTTGAACCGACTCTCATATATTCTTTAAGAGGAAGAGCATAAGCAAATCCTTCTTTACAATATATTGAAGAAACGATTTCGATGATACCATTTTGGCCATAAAACTTGATTGATTTAGAACCGGCATCAGCCATTTCTTTACTGTATGAACTATCATACATTCTTTTAGCATCTTGTTCAACAAGAAGGTTTTTCCAGCTTAATGGAGAAACAAGAACAGTGATATCTTCGTCGTTAAGACCTTTATCCATTGCTTTAGCAACAGAAACTTCGATAGACTCGAAAGTCAAAACAGAAGCACCAGAAGTAGCATCAGTTCCTACATCAGTGATATTACCTTTCCATAGGTTGTATGAAGAAGCATTAACATTGAAAAGAGTACCAGTATTAGTGATAATAGCATGGATACCAATGAATTCATTGAATATTGGTCCAACAGCAGCAGCAGTTAAGAAATGAATAACATCTGTATCAACAACACCAGCAGCACTGATATCAACATCAACAGTAATTGTTTTAGTAGTAAGATCTACAGAAACAACATTTACGTCAGCTCTTTTAACACCATAAGCAGCATCAAAGATAGAAAGAACAGCGCCTTCCATTCCAGACCAAATACCAGAAGCCCAGTGATGATCTTTAACTACGAAAGAAGTAGTAGTTGGAAGTGAATCAACAACACCAACATTTTCTTGTCCGTAAAGGATTTCAATTTCAACACGCTTTGCAGTTGACTTAAGCATATTTTCTACTAAAAGCTTAGTTTCTTGAATAAAAGAAGCAGCACTATTAGTTGAACGTGAAGCAGCAGCTACAGAAAGAATAGAACGTAGAACTAATTCAGAACCACGTACTTGAGCATCCTGGTTACCAGATTGTACAGCATCAGAAAGACTGAAAGCAGTACCGGCAGATCCACCATAAGTAAAACCTTGCTCATGACTAAGGATGATTGGTTGATGATATAGATTACCTTGCATTTTTGCAGAAGGCATAAATTCGATAGCATTAAGAAGTTTAACTCCATCGGGACGCAAATCTTCGATACGATCTGCATAAGTTTCTTTAAAGTGACCATTTAAGGTTTCAAATGTGTTTGATCCAGCTTTGTCAGCCATTTTTAATCTCCTAGATTAGTTTTTGTTAGTTAAATACCTAAAATTACAATGATTTCTCACTTTCTCTTCATGGTATCTGCAAATCCTAGAAGGGTATCGCAAAGCCGATATTAAGATACTCGATATAGTCCTCATTAATAGTTGTTAATCCAAGTCCTTGAAATCACAACATTATATATTAAATAGCAATTTTTATAAGTTAAATTCATCTAACCTATTGAAATTACTAGAAAAGGGGCGTCATGCCCCCTTAAAGTATTGTTATTATTAATTCCCCAAGTTCTTAAAGAAGTCCTTACTTCGCACTTTCTTAGCAGTCTTACGACCAAAAGCATCTCTTTCCACGTCATCCTTCTTATCAGCAGCTACAGCTTTAACGTCACCAATTGAAGTATTCTTAGCAGCTTGAGCCGAGGCTACTCTTTTCTTACGAAGACGGTCTAGATTTCTCTTACCAATGTAGTTCTCAAGAACATCTTCTGGCATTCCATTCATAAATTCATCAAACTCAGTCTTGATTTCAGCTTCTACGGCAGGAATAACATCAGCAACGTTTACATCACCAAAGCCATTATTCATAGCCCACATCATAGCATCAGCAATTCTTGACACAGTTTTTCTAGATTTTGGAAGGTTTGTATTATCTTTAAGAGCATCTGTGATTTCTTGATCTAACTTAAAAGAAGCTTCTTCTCTAAATCTTGTAACTTTAGCATCTTCTTCTACTTGCTCTCTCTTTTTCATTTCAGCTCTAAGAGTCTCTAATTCTTTAGAGATTTTTTCTTTTTCAATTTGTTCTGGAGACTTCTTCATCTCTTCAACTCTAGCAGCAATTCTATGCTCTGCTAGTTCATCAGCATCTAGTCCTAGAGTATCTTGTAGGAATTTCCATGGATCTTCTTTAGCTCCACGCAATTCAGATTCAATCATTTTCTCTAACTCAGCTTTACCTTGCATAGCAGATTGACCAGCTTCAGCCATCTGTAGTCTTTTAATTATTTCTTCTTCATTGTTTAGATCGATTTTGACTTTCTTAGTTTTTCCGTTAACTTTGATTTCGTATTCACGAATCATATCCTTAACTTCTTCTTCTGAAGCACCGTCTTCAATAGCTCCTTCAATTTCCTCTACTAACTCAGCTTCTGACTCAGCTTCAACTACTGTATCTCCTGATACTGCTCCATTTACAATTTCTCCAGTTCCAGTTTCTTCAACTACTGGTGATTCTACAACTGCTTCAACAGCTCCTGTTTCTTCTGACATATTATTCTCCTTATATATTCTA
>QMTT01000122.1 GCA_003663565.1 Thermoplasmata archaeon | reverse complement strand
ATTCATAAGTATCACCTCTTAGGTTTTCTCTTCTTCTTTTTCTTACCTTTGATAACTCTTGGTGGAGGATTTCTATATTTCTCTTTAATTTCAGCTACTCTCTTCTCAAAATCATCTTTAAGCTTTTCTGCAATAAATTGCTTAGTGAAGGCATCCGCTCTAGCAGCAATTGCTATTTTTGTGGCTAACGCTCTAGCTATTTTACCACGTTGCCACCTCGGCGAACCATGAACGTAGGGATGCATGAATATAACTCCATGTTTTGGAGGTCTTGCTCCCCTCCTGAGATGCCTGAATAGAGCTTTTTCAGCCCCCAGTACTTGGATACTGCTCGCAGGTAATGTTGCCAATCTTTCTAGACTTCCAGCATGAGATATAAGTCTTGCAGCTAGCGTTGCTCCTAATAAATGTGTTAAGTTCGGAGCAACGTCCTTCATCAAGTTTTCCAAGTACTCTTGGAGCCTTTTTCTTAGCTCTATCATATCCAGAAGATATTTTGCAAAAAGTTTTATCATTTGAATATCTTCTTCACCTATAGGGGCGCCACTGCTTACAAGACTCGAAAATCTTTCTAACTTACCCCTTATGGTTTCGTAATCTCCATATTCATAAACTATACGTGCAAACTCCTCATGATCATCAATTTCACGCGAGAGCTCTGGAAAATGCACACTGTACCATTCTCTCAGCCTTTCTGCCATGAGATTTATGATTTTGATTATATCATCAAGTGCTGAAACAGTTTGAGACACATATCTATCCCTTGCGGCCTGTTCTGATGTAAGCCTTCTTGAATATTCCATTAAACACTTCTGAAAGAAGTCCTTTGAAAACCCATAGTCCTCGAACTTTATGTTCATGTTAACTTTAGGTTTAGATTTAGAAAGCACAACGTTTTCCAGCTTCAGGAGCCTTTCTTCATATACGATCATCTCAGCATCCTTGTATTTATCCCTTAGCTCCTTCTCTTCCTCTAACACGTCTCCACTTCTCATCATTATTAGCCTTTCAACGATCTCTTCAAGGTCCCTTGGGAACAACTTCTTGTCAATGACCTCATTAGATGTCGAATCTATGACGAATGTCCCATACCATGTGGTTACGAGTTCGTACCTCATGATCACCTACCTCAGTTTGCATCATCCTCTTGATGTCAGCTAAAAGTTTCATCATAAAGTAGACTATATACGAACTTTGTACTTAAAGGTAGTGTACATCCAGAACTCTAGCGATGTCAACTCTTCATTAATTGTACCAATAGACATATTATTATATCACTCATTTAGCAGAATCGATCACTCCTCAAAATAACTGAGGTGAAGCCCATGAGTTTCACTAGAAAACATGAAAAAAAGATCACTCTCAGCGTCCTCTTGTTATCAATAGTGCTCTTTTCAGCTGTCACTACTAGTCATGTAATTCTCGTAAAGGGATCTGATGATGTCTACTTCTCTAACGAGGTAATAATCCCTATTCCTGCTGTTGCACAGACAAAGGATAGATCTTTTGGGGTGATCTCTTATCTTTCTGTAAAGGTGGTACGTGGATCTGGACATGTTTACATAGAAACGTGGCCCTTAGCAGAGGTCGACATGCAGGCATCCGCAAGAATAGCCGCACGTATTGCATTCGACATTGCCAGCAAATATAAGGATTTAGGCTCTTTCTATGACTGGGACTACCTTTATTCTATAAAGTCTGATTCTCCAATTATAGGAGGGCCCTCTGCTGGTGCTGCAATGACAATAGCTACAGTAGGAGCTTTACTTGGTTTAAAACCAAAATCAGGGATCGTCATAACAGGAATGATAAATCCTGATGGGACCATTGGCGCTGTTGGAGGAATACTAGAGAAGATAGATGCTGCAGCAAGTATAAACGCCACTACGTTTTTGGTACCGTATGGGCAACTTTATGTAAACAAAACTGTGATGGAAAAATATACTATAGGACCTTTTGTCTACTATCGCAGTAAGACCGTAACTGTCGACGTGAAAAGATATGCATATGAGAAGTATGGCATACAAGTTCATGAAGTACTAACGATATACGATGCCCTCCATTACTTCTTTGAGAACTTATCCATAGAACCTACCATTGACTACCTTCAACTATACAAATCCTCCCTTGACTTTTACTATGTCAACACATTCCTGGAAAATGCATCTGAAATGACATTATATTATACAAAGGAATATTTCAATAAAACACTCTCTCAGATGGATAGCTTAAGTAAGACACTTTATAGGGACGAGATAAACAAAATACAGCGCCTAATAGACAGTGCTGAGGATCTTATAGGAGAACATTTATATTACTCTGCTCTTAGTATCCTATTCCAAGCAAATACAACGATCACGTGTCTGTACAATGTGCTTAATTATAGAACAGAGGGGGATAAATACATAGAGATGCTTATAAAAGATCTTAACAATACGCTAAATGTTCTGAAAGACATCCTTAGAAAAGATAACTTAACAGACGGAATGATCGCAGCACAGATAAGGGTTATAGATGTCATGGACTCCCTTGAACGTGCAGGAGAATACTATAAAGAAGGAGATACATATAACGCACTTGAAGAGTTATCATATGCTCAAGAAAGACTAAAGACTGTATTCCTTTGGATGAACTTCAGCAGCAGCATCTTCTCAGCAAAGATACTAAAAGAAGCATTCGATGACGAAATATCATTTGCCACACTCCTTTATGCATATATATACTCCATGTATGGAAGCAACTATGCTAGTCAAGTCTTGAAGTATATAGAGCTCTCTGAGAAGGCATACTCAATTGGCTTTTATGGGGGTGCATACCTTTATGCGTTAGAAGCCAGAGCACACGCAGAATCATTCTTGGATCTCCTTGGAATATCCCATGATGATCTTTTAAACAAGATAGCATACGTGAGATTTGAAACAATGAAAAACATAGAAGATTCCATGAATAAGAGCATTTCACCACTTCTTTCTTTAGCATACTTTGAGTACTCATACTTCTTTGAAAAGAAAGAGAATGACCTAGGAATGTCATTTATATTTGCCAAACTTGCAAGGAGTTGGGTCAGCACGTATCTAGAATTTGGCAAACCGTTCTATGGAAACCTAACGTTAAATTACACACTTTCTGTGAGTTCTTCTCCAGAGAATAAAAGCAAAGCTCATGAAAACGAGAGCACATCTAATACAGGCGACATATACGATATTGAGAGCAGGGCGGTTATAGTTGCTGTGATCATGTTCGCCCTCTTTATAGTTACGATATATCTCATGAGGAGGGACTAACTTGGAGGATACACTCATAACCTCTGTAGGAAGACTTGTCCTTAAGAATCCTCTCATGAACGCATCAGGAGTAGTTTCTAATACACCAGGTCTTTGGAAAAGGTTATATGATGCTGGAGTAGGAGCTATCGTAACTAAATCTGTTGGGCCCACAGAGAGAGAACCTTATCCAGGACCAAATGTAGTAGAAATTGAGTGTGGACTTCTGAACGCTATGGGCCTCCCTAATCCTGGAATACATATATTCTGTGATGAGCTGAAGATGTTCAAGAACACCATTCCCGAAGCAAAAGTGATAGCAAGTATATATGGATCTGAGGCCGATGAGTTTTCAAGGCTTGCATACATGGCTGAGGAAGCTGGTGCAGATGCCATAGAGTTGAATCTAAGTTGTCCCCACGCAAAAGGATATGGTGTAGAAGTAGGTACTAACCCTCATCTCGTAAAGGAAATAGTCTCTGAGGTAAAGTCCGTAGTTAAAATTCCAGTCTTTCCAAAACTCACTCCAAATGTTACTTCCATAGTTAAAATCGCGGAAGCAGCTCTCTCTGGAGGAGCTGATGCTATAGTTGCAATAAATACGGTTAAAGGCCTTAGGATAAACATAGAACTTATGCGTCCAGTGTTAGGTAACATATATGGAGGATACAGCGGTGTTGGAATATTACCCATAGGAATCAGAGCAGTCTGGGACATCTATAAAGAGTTTGAGTGTGATATCATAGGAGTAGGAGGGATAGCATCCTTCGAACACGTCATAGAATACATCCTTGCCGGAGCAAAGGCAGTACAAATAGGAACTGCATTATACAAAAAGGGCTTTTCAATATTCAACGATATGAAAACATTAATAAAGAATTGGTTGAGGGATCACGGTTTTAAGATGCTTAGTGATATCGTGGGAGCTGCTCATAAAAGATAATATAAAAGTAGTACGTTTTTACTGTGCAGATGATGTCATAGCCCCCATCAGAGTTTTCGTTCCAACAATACCATCTATTTTTCTTATTTTGTTAAGTATTATGCGAGTGAACTCCTCTAACGTTGAAGTTACGACCTTAGCTATGATGTCATATTCGCCGAAGAGCGTATGAGCCTCGACAACCTCAGGTACCTCTAAGAGCTTTTTCAGCACTTCAACTTCCTTTGTAGGTTCAACTT
>QMTT01000121.1 GCA_003663565.1 Thermoplasmata archaeon | reverse complement strand
AACGTCTCCCTGATATCCGAGGTTATGTATCGTGAATAGTGTTTTCACAGTTAGACCTTCCTGTTTTATATAGGCTGCTGTAAGTCCCGTATGCCAGTCATTTAAATGGAGAATATCAGGTTTCCAAGTTCTTTCATGTTTTATGAACTCCACTATGGCTTTTGAGAAGAACACATATCTTTCGAAGTCATCATCATATCCATAAACGTTTTTTCTAGGAAAATATCCTCCTCCCTCAACGAGATACATAGGCACGTTATCCACTCTCGAGAGTAAGATACTTGCTTTTACCTCTTTTTCACCAAGTCTAATAGAAAACTCTGCAATCTTTCTGCCTCTTTTCTTGTGCATTGGTGCTATGATCCTAGCATCAATTCCCAAAGCTCTTAAGGCCTTAGGAAGAGAATAAGCTACATCTCCCAGTCCTCCGACCTTTGCAAATCTAAAGACTTCGGAACTCGCCAAGAGAACATTAGGTCTTGTCATATGATCACCTGCTAATGAAAGTTAAGTAGTATGCTATGTAGTATCGAATCAACATATAGTATTTATACCTTTAACTTTACTGAGAAGAGGCAGATGATGACGTTTGTATGAGCTTTCCAACACCAATAGTAATCTCAAACTTATAGTAACTTGTGTTCGAAAGCTCCGGGAAAATCCTAATGTCATGTCCTTTTTTGCCAAGACTCACCGATACATATGTCCCATTTATACTGTCTACCCAGAAATATACTCCAAGACCAGAGTCGCAGTCTACAAGTCCTATCCACTTATAGTTTGACCAAGCTCCAGAGATCTTTCTTGTTTCAAGGATTTCATAGTCTTTCTCAGAGTAGCCAATGATCATTCTGTGACTTTCTGTATTTCCTATATCACTTACTGGTAGCATAAGGAGAAACCTTACTGAGAGTGGGTCATTTATGTAGGGGTTCTTTTTCACGTGATAACTCACTGTTAATGTGTTACTTCCTATTCTGTATGTTTTCTCAACATATGCACTTCTTGTTGAGTATCTAATCTCAATGATTCCCTCAGACCTCTTAGTATTGATTTCAATAGAGTGTGCTGATGGTATCTGTACGTTTTCTCCTATGAACTCAAGAAAGGCATGAGGGGGTAATGCCCTGAATTCATCCTCGATCATGTTCATAGAGAGCTCAATGTTTTCGGGTAGTGCTGTTGCAACGTAATCGAAATGATTCAAGAGATCTAATAGAGAAATGATATATCCATAGGAATTTATAATACTTGACAGTCCTCTCGTCTCGTATAATATTATGGGTTCTCCTGCTATTTGATGCTCAAGGATTCTCACTCCATAAGGAACTACGAATTTAGAATACTTTTTCGAGAACTTTGAAACATATTTGTATTTGTAGTATGGATTTGTTCTTCCTCTAGTAAGGACGTGCATTTCCTCAAGCTCTAAGAGGCTTTTGACGTCAGCTCTTTCCATAAGTTGTTGGACAATTTTCATTCTATAATATAGAGCTTTTGAGGCGCAAGACTTTATTAAAGCTAAGGAACCAAGCTCTCCAGTAAGCTTTAAGAAATCTTCTGGACAACTGTACGTGGCAGGAATTTCAGAAGCTTTGCGATATACCTTGAATACATTATCTACATTTATTAACTTCACATTATCTAGGGACAATATTCTTGAGAACATGTCCTCCAAAATCTTAAGAGAAGATTCCTTTCCTCCAGCAACAAACACGTTTTCAACGTTCTTAACGATTATGACTAGTTGTTCATTGGGGGTCTCTTCTAGAGATTTTAAGTACTCTACGAGAGCATCAATATCCCATGGGACTCTCTTGCTAATGTCCATTGATACCGGTAAACCGACAATTTTAACGCCTTTCCAGGGTATAAGAACAGGAACCTTTTTGGAGATTATAGAATTTATATTTATAAGTGTTCCTACAATTCCCATGCTCTTAAGGAGTGGGGAATACTTTGGAGTCCAAATAATGTATGGTGGAAAGAATATTCCAGAGCATCTCTTGAAGAGACTGTTCATAATGTTCACGTGTAGCTCTAGGTGCTTCTTAAATGACTCTTGAGAAATCTCTGTAGGTATTGGATAATAGTAAAGGGTAGGTAACACGGATGCCTCTAAGCTTACTATAAGGTCTTTAAGGTACTCTATGAGCTCGCTGTGTTCAGTAAAATAAGCGTCTATGAATGATCCCGTGACAACAAAAGAAGGTTTTATATCCTTGTTAAGATCTTCTAGAACCTTTAAGAAAGGCATGTATACTTCTTCATGGAGCTCTCTTAAGATTTTCTTATGTTGGATTGTAGGCTGATGGAATACCCAAACGAACGAAAGATATACCATTAATCCTCACCAAGATCAAGGATCTTCTCGAGATCCTTATAGTTCTCCTTAAAGTCTTTCACTTTAACAGCAAGACCTGACTCTAGCTCTATGAGTTCAGTTGCAGATAGTCTGGAACTTCCTACGGCTACAAGGTCACCATCTTCGCTTACAACGAGAACTTCATCCCCAGGTCTTATATTTTTATCTGCATCAACTACGAATTTTGCAAAGACGTTCTTTCCTTTTGCGTTATATTCTGCAGAGTCTCTTGTGACGATTACATACATCTTTGGTTCAGGAAGCAATCTGTGAAGTAAGTATCCTCCGGGATATTTGAGAGTGTATAAACCATCGTTGGGGCGCAAGAAAAGTATGGGAAGTGAGTTTTTATAGATCATTCTTACCCTTCCAGTTGTTTTAGATCTTTCTATAGATATGTTCCCTCTAAATAAGATCTCACCTGCTGGGGGGCCGAACTGGTAGTCAGCTATTGCTTTAAGTCTATCAATCTCTGAATAGACAACATCTATACTTACAAGATCATCTAATGGAGCACATTGAAACCTCGCACACACTTCTTCTTCGGCGCTTTTAACGAACCTCTCAAGTTCTGGATCCCAAATCTCTGGCTCCTCTGATTGGGCTATAGGATAAACAATATCCCAAAGTAAAGGTACTGGACCGAAAATACTCCTCACGAACACATCACATCCTTTAGGAACTTTCCTTACGTGATCCATATATGGTTTGCTCTTAACATCAATTATTGTTATCTTATTGTACTTTCCTCTGAACCTCTCTAGGAGTCTTCTTCGGAGTCTATAGACGGATGGTCTATTAAGAGACTCAGGGGACGTGTAGAAGAAAGCCCTCTCGAGGGATATTGGCTCAAACTTCTCGAGATAGTGAACATATTCCTTAAGTACCCTGAGGGCGCTTAGTAGTTTTGGATGAGCTCTAGCACGCATTTCTACGAGCTCCCAAAGTTCTCCTCTTCTTACAGCTTCTCTTACCCTTCTTATTTCATACGAGACCACGTAAAGATTGTGAAGTGACAGTAGTCTTTCTCTTTCTTTAGGATCCATCTTAAGGAGTTCCTTTGGTGTGTAATCGTCTATGTAAGGAGAAGGATATGTAAACTCCTCAATGTTTTCCAATTTGAGTGTGCCCGTAGGCGTCAGTATTCTGTTGTCTCTGGCATACTTGGCATATGAGGCTGAGTCAAAGAGATCTATGCCTAAGAGTACTGCTATAGGAAAGAGAAGTGGATGACCACATCCAAAGAGGTGAACGGGCTTGGAAGGGCCAAGACCTATTTTACTATGGATTATAATCCTAACAAGTTCTACATATCTTTGGGATTCCATAAGCGGTACTACACCACCTATGGGGTATAAGTCAAAGTTCAAGTGTTTACCCTCTCTTGCAGCATATTCTCTAAGATCAGTGTATATTCCTCCTTGAATTGGATAAGAAAGCATGATTCCTTCTTTGAACTTTAGACTCTCTTTTGCTCTGGAAATAGTGTCCTCTATTTTTCTTTTTACAACGTCATATGGGTCATCTGGTAACGTAAAAACGTCCAATATAGTCCCTATGTCAACACCTATATCGTGCTGGAACTTCACAATCTCGAGATTTGTCACATGAATATTCCCATAGACATAACTTTGGAACGTACCAGAGTCCGTCATTATAGGTCCATGAAATCCTAAAAGGTTATGAATGCCTTTATTCAAGGCAATTTCTTTAAGAGCTTGGTCTCTGTAGATTATGTACGAATTAGTTATTATGGCATCGAATCCTAATTTTTTTATGTCCTTAGGTGTTATAAGTGATACCTTCGGATTTATCACAGGAAGCAATGTGGGCGTAATGATATCACCATGTTTAGTCTTTATTCTTCCTATTCTAGAGAGCCCTTCTCCTCTTAGTAATATCTCAAAGTTACTTACCATTAAAATCCCTCTTGGTGAACTTCATTTTAAGTCTACAATATTTGCAGATGTCTGTTACTGTGGGATATCCACAGATCTTGCAGAATCTTATTTCAGGAACTTCTTCTTTTGGGATTAACCTTCTGATCTTGTTCAAGGAGTCCAAAACCCTGCAAACATATCCTTGAAGTTTGTATTCTCCAAGAAGTGCTATCTCTTT
>QMTT01000120.1 GCA_003663565.1 Thermoplasmata archaeon | reverse complement strand
GCTGAAGCTCTCCCCTACCGAGAGACGAATACTATATCGAGCGAATAACGCAAAAACGAAGGCCAAACTTACCGCAGTTGGGGATATCCTGGATTACGTAAAAGAGTCTTTCAAGAATGTATCTCCAGAGAAGTTAATGGGCATTATGACCGCAGCTTCCGGTGTAGCCTCCCTAGACAAGAAGATTGATGATACCGAACTCACCATAGGTGACATGATATCAAACAACGACCCAACCCCGGAAGAAACCTTTTTATCTAGGGAGCTTATGACTAAGATGAATCACGCAGTTGCGAACATCCCTCTGATAGAGATGAAGGTGATTAAGATGAAATTCGGGGTGGAGCAAAAAATACCCTAAAGTTTATCCATAAATATCCGATAAGCTATTTGAAGGAGGGTTGATCATGACCGATGAAACAGAGATTGAGATACAAAAGCATGAAACCAGAGAAACGATGGACGCTCCTATTTATTTTGATGTTGACGAAACCCTGGTCCTTTGGAATTGGGATAAAGAATTGGATTGCAAGAAAATTACGATTCTAACAGAAGATGATGGTGGATACACTTGGGACTTTGTTCCTCATCAGCCTCACATAGATAAGATGATTGAACACTTCAATCGTGGGTGTAAAATTTATGTATGGAGCCAGGGCGGTGAAGACTGGGCTAGAAAGGTTGTGGACGAGCTGGGACTAAACGCTTACGTGACGAACTGCATGACCAAGCCCGCTTGGATTTACGACGACATGCCGGCCACCAACTGGTGCAATGAGGACAATCGAGTGTATTTAGATCCAGTCACAGGCGAAGACACTAAAGATGTACTTGAAATTAACGAATATGCCCTAAAGACTAGGGATTTTGCCACGGTGGCTTGGAAAAAGTACAAAGAAGCTGAAGCTGAGATTAAGTTTCTTAAAGAACAACTTTACGGAGAAGATTATGACAAAAACCGAAAAGAAGGTAAGGGCAAAAAAGCCTAGAAGTCCAGTTAAGATAGACTCTGAGCAGGATTTCCACAAATCCCTAAAGCTTGGATCTAACAAGCCTGGAATATTAATAAACTCTCATTCCACTATTATTAGTGGAACTATGGTTTGCAGTTGTGGGTTAAGTCATGTTAAAGTACAGGGGGCTCATGGTCGCTACTTAGCTTGTGATTCTTGTGGGACCTGGTATGCGCTTAGCGGTCAAATTGATATGGTCAAGATGACCAAAGCCCAAAAAGAATACATACAGGGGAGGTATAGTGTTAATATCGACTAAAATGAAGTTGGTCGTGTATTCTGACGGTGGATGCAAAAACAAGACTGGAGAGTCTGTTTGTGGTGCATCAATTCAGACCACCGATGGTGACGAAGTAGGATCTATTTCGGAGAACCTGGGTAAAGGCACTAACAATACCGCCGAGTACACATCTGCAATTAAGGGCCTGCAAAAAGCATTAGAACTTGGGGCCTCTGACGTAGAGCTGATAATGGATAGCCAGTTGGTTATTAGACAGCTCCAAGGTCAGTATTCAGTCAATAAAGACCACCTAAAGCCCCTTTATAGCAAGGTAATTTCTTTATTGGGGGTGTTCGATACGTACCAATTAACCCATGTTAAGCGTGAATTTAATAAGCGAGCCGACGAGCTAGCAGGAGCTGCATATGTTTAATATGATCATAAACAACAAGGTAGTTGTGATATCTGTGATAGTATCTCTTATTCTTGGGGTTGCTGTCGGTAGATATGCTACGCCAGAGAAGAAAGTGACGGTTTTCGAAGAAAAGATAGTCGAGAAGGTTGTTGTTGTCGAGAAAAGGATTATCGTTAAGATCGAGACCAAGAAGACTTCAAAGAAGACGCTAGTTAAAACCAAGAAGGTTACGAAGCCAGATGGTACAATTATTGAGGAAAAGGTAGAAACTGAGGAGGACACCACTTTTGTCGACCACAAAGAAAAAGAAGGAACCGAAACAACCACAAATAACGAAAAAACCGTTGACGTCAAGAAAAAACGAGAAATCAAATACAACACAAAGAAACTACACGTATCGCTTTTGGTTGGGGCAGCTGGACTTGATAGTGCATCCACCGACAATGTTTTTCAACGATACCCTGTAATGTACGGAGTTCACGCATCTTACAAGTTTTTTGGGCCAGTATCTATAGGGGCTTTCGGCACCAGTACCAATGAGTTCGGCATAAGTGTCGGCCTAGAATTTTAGGAATAATTATGAGTAAGTTATTGATTTCAATTAAAGATTCATTGTCCGAGGCGCTGCCATCTATATCCAGTCTCGCCTTTGTGGCTACCTTTTCTCTCGCAAGGGGGTTAGTTTTAGGTGCAATCGTTTTGGGTCTTATATCCGTAGCAACAACTGCCGGACCGTCTTTGTACAGAACCGCACTGTTTGAGACTAACTACAGAGACGTGGTTTATCTTAGAGTGGTAAACCCTAAAGGTGGGGCTCATCACGGCACAGCCTTCCACGTCGACACCCCAAGTGGCAATCAAGTTCTGGTCACTAATTTTCACGTATGTGGCACATCACAAGAAAACAACTCATACGAAGCCTCTTTGTTCGGCCACTCGACTGCCGACACTCATGTTATAAAAAAAGATCCGACTCACGACTTATGCATCCTCTCTCCTGTAGGAAACCTAAAATCGTTTCCACTATCTGATAATGCATTACTTGGATTGCCAGTTTTTGCGCTGGGGTTTCCTTCATATATGCCGTGGACCCTAACCTCAGGTGATATAGTTGGTTGGGTTGGTGATACATCCTTTAGGCGAATGACAACTAAGTTATGCTTGGAGTATAAAGGTAAGCCATCGCTTTTGAGCTGTAAATTTACGTACCAAGCACTCCAAACTACCATACCGGTTCGAGGTGGTAGCTCTGGAAGCCCAGTCATGAATATGTTGGGGTCTGTTATTGGAGTTGTTACTAAACAAGAAAGAGGTCATTGGGGTATCGTGATCCCATCTGAACACGTCATTAATTTAATTAAGGAGCTGTAAATGAGTATAGTTATTGGAATTTCTGGGTGGAAGTCCAGCGGTAAAGACACCATGGCAGACTACCTGGTAAATGATTACGGGTACACGAGAGTAGCTTTTGCGGACGTCTTAAAGGAAATGGTGGCAACGCAATATAACATACCACTGAATTCGTGTCACGAAACAGCCCTGAAGGAAGAGCCGCTTATTCAATTCCCCGTAGAGAGTAAGGATGGTTTTGGCAGCTTGATTCACGATTTCATGGTAAAAGAATTCAGGACTAAATCGGGAAAAGCACCTCAAGAGCTGGCGGTCACGGATACCGGCACTTTAGGTATGATAGTTAATAGTGATGGCACATACGGTCACTGGGAAGAAGTTTTCTGGACTCCTAGGGCTTTGTGCATTCTCGAAGGCTCCGTAAAAAGATCAATTAATTCTAGTTATTGGGTCCAAAGGGTTATAGACAAGGTAAACGATATGACCGAATTAGACCCTAGGGCGAAATTCGTCATCTCGGATATGAGATATCAATCTGAAGTGAGTCAGCTAGAAGATGCTTGGCCGGACACTCTAGCAACGTGTAGAGTTAGCAGATTCTCTTCAAGTCCCAGTTCGGACCCATCAGAAAGAGATTTGGATGGATACCCGCTAGACTACATTATTGACAATGTTGACACTTTGTCCGAGCTTTACCAAAACGTCGACGATATGGTGGCGGTAGCTGAAGGGAGCATATTGTAATGCCAATTACCGGACTAGTCACCGAATTCAGCTTGGCCTTTGATGTTGCGAATAGACTTCGATCCGAGCTGTTTGTGGTCCAGAAAAGACTTTCCGAAGGTGACCCTATCAATACTTTTTCGGACTACCAAAAAGCAAAAGCCACCTTCAAAGAAATGAAGGCGGCTATGTTGGATCTCGATAGGTCTGTTCAGAAGATTAGGTCTGAAATACCCGAGAGCGCACCGAATTTCGGAACTGATCAAAGCTCATAGATAATCCACCAGCCGGGTCGTTTTTGCGCCCCGGCGATACCTCGAAATGAGCAGCTATGTTTTCGATAGGGATGTCGTATTCCTTGACTAGCCAGACGCATAACTCCAAAAGCTCTTTTTCTTGGGCGGCAGTAAATGGTTCCCAGTATTTAAAACCCTCGGCTTTTCTTTCTCGAACTTCACCCTTCCAGAGTCTTTTATATCCGTCATAGAATTTATTGCCCTTTTTCTTCAACCAGCCAATATTGACAACCTCTATTCCGATATAGCTATTATTGAGCCACTTCTTCCCGTTCCACTCGGATTTTCCGGCATGTGCGGCGGTCTTATTGCACGGAACCATTTGGATGATTTTACCGTCATGACCCAGAACAAACTGGACATCTACCACATTCTTTTTGAAGTAGTTGACGGTGCTATTTAGGTTGTACGTAGCTGTGTGATGGATCACTATTCCAGCTGGTTTGTTACCCTTGGTGCTTAGCATTTTTT
>QMTT01000119.1 GCA_003663565.1 Thermoplasmata archaeon | reverse complement strand
TAAAGAGGACTGCGCTGGTAGATCCCAGCATAAGTGTGGCCAATGTGGTAAGTGCTTAGGTATCTTTGAGCCTTGTGACTGCCAGGATGAGGTTTACCAATCCAACCCTATTGCTATGGTTCCTACAGCGTTAGAGAAGCTGTATGATGAGCTAGGTACTTATAAGTGGGTTGATAAGGATGCTAAGTGGAATCACGCTATACAGGCTGTAAGGACTCATATAAAGGACCAACTTGTATAAGGAAGAACTTAATGAGCTTAGAGCTGTAGTACTTAACTATGACTTAGCTCTCGGCGAGAGATTAGATGCATGGACAGCTTGGTGTAGGTTGTTTGATGAGCAAGAGGCTGCCGACGAGGGTGAGAGAGCCGCTTGTAAAGAGTACTCGCTCTAGGTTATGGTATACTTCTGCCATGATTTATTTGTAGAGCTGTAGCATTCCTACACCCTACAGTTCTTCAAATTAATGGTGTAGGAGCCAAAGATGCAAAAAGAATTAAAATTTATAAAAGATATTGGGATGTGTACTACGCATCCTGAGTCAGGGCATAGGTATAAAACTGCTAGAAGGTTATGCACTGTAGAGTGTGAATGTGGTAATGTATTCATTATGCAGACATATAAGTTTAAAAAAGAACGTCCTGCTAATTGTGGATGTGATAGAAACAAATACAGTGATGAGGAGCTGTTTGCAATTGCTAGGAAATATACTAATCTGACTACTTTTATACAAGATGAGATAAACATATACACTATACTAGGTAACAGGAGCCTTCGTAAAAAAGCTTGTAAGCATATGGAAGGTACTAGAGAACAGTTCAAGGCTCTAAGCAAGGTTAAAGGTATTTATTTCTTATATAAAGGCCCTGAGATAGTGTATATAGGTAAAAGTACTTACTGTATTGCTGATAGGCTGTCATCACACCTCCATGGTAACAGGTCTGATAGTAAGAAAGACTTTGATAAAGTGGTTGCATATGAGATACTTAACTACACTGATATGCATGTAGCAGAAGTTTACCTCATTAACAGGCACACCCCTAAGTATAATAAAGATGCAGTAGGTAGCGAATCACTCACACTTATGGTAACAAATTTAGACACTATTATAAATAGTGAGATTACAGTGAGTATTGCGTGAGCTTCCTTAAGGTTGGTACTCCTCCAGGTAACAAACGTAGACTATACTTATTTGATATAACATTAAAATCAGGACTTAAAGTAGTTAAGATAGGTGTAGCATCACACAACAGTAGCGTAGATAGGATGTTCCAAGTTAACAGGGATTACTTTATGAAGTATAGAGAGTCATTTAGATGTACTATAAAGCGTGACAGGGAAGTTCCTGCAGATAAATGTTTTCAGATGGAGACCATTTTACACAAATTCTTCAAAGACTATCAATATACTCCTAAGGTTAGGTTCGACGGATCTACTGAGCTATTTTGCATACCACTCTCTGACGCTGTACAGGCCTATGAGGCAGTTATAGAAGGACTAGTCCCAGAGCATACTTACATAATGCCTGATCAGTCCGAGAAGGATGGGTTAACTTTCTAGTTATGATATACTTACGGTATTTTTAATAAGGAAGTAATAATGGGATTTAATTTTGGAGGAGGGCTACCCTCTGATGCTAACCAACAGTACGCACCTAAGTTCGATATGGGTAGGCTTACTAAAGGTGTTCCTGTAGCTACGCCAGTAAAGGCTGCTGCAACACCAAGTGTTTCCGCTTCACAAATGGCTACACCTAGTGCACCCGCGTTTGACAGTATACAGTCTATGCAGCAAGTGCCTGCATTTAAGAGTGCTCTTCAAGGCTTACAAGGGGATTTATTACCAGGTGTAAGTGCGTCTACAGGCTGGGACTCAGCTCCTAATGCATTACCTTGGGTTGATAGTGCTGGTACTGCTTCCAATGAATGGAATCCTACAGTGGGACTTGCTAATCCAGGGGTACAGAACATCACACACCCCCTTATTGGTATGGAGAACACTGAAGTACTTAAAGGCTTAGGAGGCATTACGAGTACATCTCAAGCTACAGCCCAAGCAGACTCTGACTACGTAGGGTATAACCATGGTGCTAAGCCTTACGAGTTTACTAACACCTACGCTAATTCCTATAAAGAGTCTAACACTAACTGGATGTAATTAGATATAATGCCAGTTATAATTAATAAAGGAGCAGAAATGCCAAAAATGATGACAAAGAAACCTAATGAGCCGATGTACGTTGAAGATATTAGTCTTGAGGACTTAGCTATGGGTGTTATGCCTAAGAAGAATGCACAGGGAGAGAAGACTGAGCCGGTGTCTGCCGAGGTGACAGCAGAGCTTAAGAAGATGGCTGCTATGGTTAAGAAGGCTGAGAGTAAGTCTGTAGCATCTTTTAAGAAGTACAATAAGACTGAATTGTCCATGTTAATTAAAGGGTACAATGAAGTGCAGGATAACTTATATAGAGTTAAAGAGATGGCTAGAGATGCTCGCAAAGGTAAGACTGGTGGGAAACGCAGCAATATGATGGCATCTATAGGATGTGACTACTAGTGACACTAGAACAGGAAGTACTCCACTATAGGAATATGGTTAAGACCTACAGGTTTGACTATTTAACAGGTATGAAGCAACGCCATGACTTTGAACATGAAAGTCTTAGGAAGTTTATAGATAAAGAGTTTTACCTTACTATGTATGACGTTGTGGGCCTACATAGTGTTAATAAGGATCACGGGTATGCTGCTGGCGATGCCCTTATAAGGCAAGTAGCTAATGACGTTAAGTTAACTGAATGTCTATGGGATACTTATAGGATTGGTGGAGATGAGTTCATGGCCCTACACTTTGAACGTCCTATAGGTAACGTAGAGAATGCCACAAGTGCAACAGTATGCAGTAAGGACTTCAAGTCTTTTAGTGAAATGATCTCATCTGTAGATCTATTAGTTATAGAAGCTAAGACAGCCTTGAAGAGACGTAGAGCGGATTAGAGATCGTAAAAGATCTCTTCCACATCAACAAAGTTCTCAGCATGTGAATGCTCAAACACTACCTCTGGTAACTCACACTCACCTCTAAACTCTTCAGAACAGTTAACACTTACAGGAACCTCTACAACATTATCTGTTGGATCAAGTTCAAGCAGTGTATCTAGTTCTGTGGTTAAGTCTGGGTCAGTTACAACCTCTTGCTCTTCTATATCTACCCAGTAACCTTCTGTCACGTCTTCAGTAGCTGTTAGAGTTATGTTCTTAACTACAAAGGTTGCATCACTTCCTACTGAGCCTAGCACAAGACTACCTAATGGCACATCAGTTTCGAATGTGAATATGTCCTCATACTTGTCTCCGTCTGTAGTGTCTTTGTAACCACCTTGCACATCTATTAAGTTCCCTTCAGTGTCGTAAGCAGTGATGCGTAGTTCTGTTGCATGGTTAGATGTTTCCACCCACCAGCCTCCTAGGCCACTTAGAGTGATCTCTGCTTTATTAGCAGATGCACCTTCAATATCAATAGTTACATACTCATCACTGTCCATACCGTTACGGTCACAAGTTCCTATACCCACACCTACGTGGTTGTCAGGTCTATTGTACTCTGCGAGCCTGTCCTCTGAGATTGTTGTAGTTACTGTTACACCTTCGTGTGCATACTGCACAGTTGTTGCGTCTAGTTGTGTGCCCCAGTCAGCTATAGCGGCTACCGTTCCAAATGTACCTACTTGTACAGATGTCTCAATAGTTTTATCAACTTCAATGTACCTATAAGACTTAGTCTCAGGCAACACACTTAGCACTATGTTAGGACTCTCTTCTAGTAGCACTGAGCCAATGTGAGGCATAACAGCTATGTCCTCTGGTGTGTCATAGAACTTACTAACTATCTCTTCGTAGGCTCCTTCGTATGAAGGTACCGTGTCTATAAGGGTAGCTGTGATGTCCACTATGCCCCCAGTGCTTTCAACAAACACTGCATCAACATCACCTTCTGATAGTGGAGGTGCTCCTGCTGCAGTCTCTTCAACGTCTGCACCATCCACATCTAAGGCAGCGATAGCCTTCAGCAGTAGCTGCTCTTCAGCCATAAGGGCCGTCTCTACACCGTGTAGGTAGATTTCTAAGTTTTCTTCATCTAAGTAACTCATAATTAATCCTTTTGTGAAAGTATACCTGATTCAAATGTGAGATGTACTTGACATAGGTTACTTTTTAAACTATAATCTCGTTGTTATTGAATTTGATGGTTAAGAACTATCTTACAGGAGAGACTAACTACCTCTCCACAAAACATCCTTATAAGAAGTTTTAATGAGGGTCTCTGCCCGTTTGATCACATTGGTGTTGAAAGCGCCACAAAGGCCCCGGTTAGAGGTTACGACGACCAGCAAAACCTTCTTCACATTTCTTGTGTCAGAATAAACGGCTTCGTCCGACTGGTCGAGTCCGGCACTTAATCCTTGCAGGAATTCCTGCAATTTCTGT
>QMTT01000118.1 GCA_003663565.1 Thermoplasmata archaeon | reverse complement strand
GTGGCGCTCCATACGTCATGGATCACATTTGCTGTCGATGGGACATAATAGACGGAGTACGTAAACACTCTCCCAAGAGCGTCTATCAATGGAACCACTTGATCCATGTAAACACTGAGATTTATCGCAGCAAGCGTTGGATAAGTCGTTATGGGGTTTATGTTAGTATAGAACTCTCCATAAGCTTCAACTATCTTTGCCGCAAGTTCCTCTGCAGTCATTTCTGGATTCATTGTCAATGCCTGAAGGAACGGTGTGTAATACCAACCATCCCATGGTTCATAGTCCTGGGAGGCAACGAGTACATCTGCAATTCCTATAGTGCCTATGTCATAGGCCACTTCAGCTTGTCCTAATAGACAAACATCAAATCCAACGATATCTAGATGAATGCCCATTGCCTTGATGTCATTAAGAGCCTGTATGAGCTCCTGCTCTGTCAAGTAGTCGTATCCATCAGTATCATCCCAGCAAACTCCCCTATAATTTACATCGCCAAGTCCTGAGCGTCTCCAAGCATTTCCATGATCCCAGAAGACTAGAGCATAGTGTTCAGCTGGGAAATGTTCATGTACATATGTCACAAACTCAAGCACAGTATTTGGATCACCCATGTTCTTCTCGCCAAGATCTACAAGCAGTTCTGAGCTTATATTTTCGGGATCTGTATCGAACTTTACTAGATATATCCTTGTTGTAGTCCAGTCACCATTACTTGTGTCATATCCAAGTGCTCTGTCAAGCATGACTACTATAGCTACGTCATCTGTTGATCCAGCCATTTCCATCTCGTTGAAGTCCGATATCCCCGCACTTTCCAAGTTATTATCTGCATCCAAGTAAACCATGAACACCCACTTGTACTTTGCATTTGTCTCTTTGTTTTCTGTTGATGCTGAAACTTGCAATGGAATTACAGAGAGCGCTAGCATCACAATCATGGCAACAACGAAAATCTTAGTCAAAAACCTATTCATGGATACATCACCCAACTACAGCACTACCTATACTTTTTGGCAAGAAACATCTATAAACTTTGCGAAATATTATCGTTAAGGTTTCTTACCATCTAGAGAAAAGTATTTAAGAAAGATCCTTAGGAACGCACCTATATAATTTAGCAAAAATGCAATAGCATCTTTTATATTAATTATTTTGTCCTTTGTTCATACATTTAAATTCTAAACTCTTACAGAACGTCATCAAGAAAGTCTTGCTCATTAGATTAGAGAAGAGGTTGCTTTTAATGCTCAAGCAATGCAGGAGGAACGCTCGTAGTGAGTTAAGATAGAAGCTATTCCTGAGTGATATGTAGACGAGAAGGATGCTCCCGATGATGAATTTCGACTATAATTACCTATAGTCGGGAAGAAGATTGCCTTGCGAAACTGTTAATATTTAGTAGACGTATATGAACATTGACCAACATGGAACGATTCTACACGATGAAAAGAGTCATACCCGTCGTGGATGTGGCAGGAGGATGAAGCACCGATTTTGTCATTTTGGCTCGTAATACTTATAATATCTCCTTTTGATCATTTGCGATAGATGCCTCGGGGTATATTGCACTTTAATATAAAATTGGAGAAATCAGCAACTTACAGCACTAGTTTCATATGAAATCAAATCATTATCTCATGAATAAAGACCTGAAAAGAACATTTAGTATGTTAAAGAGTGATAAACATGCAAAAGCAAGTCGATCAAAGGGTGCCGCTCTTACGCATGGACAAGAACTCAAAGGTAATTTTTGAGAAGCTAATTAATAATATAGTAGCATTTGCAGTCTCAGAGGACGAATATAAGATACTAAAAAAGTTTTATCCAGTAAGCGATGAGAATGAGATTCTGAAAAGACAAGAAACCATAAAAAAGTACTTTAGCACATTTGCTGACAGAAATCCTGAAATGATAAGAGATCTGATAAGGAAATCGCTTAAAATAAAAATAAACACGGAAAAGGTTATCAATAGAATTATCGTCACAGACAATGCTGAAGATTACAAATTAATTAAAAGTGTAATTAACATATGCCCCTCGGCAATGATATCATCCAAAGACGACCTGGAAGTTCTCCTAAGGACTTATGATATTGTTCTGTTTTATTCAAGGGAGGGGCAATGTAGTATCGTGAATCATGATGTTTTAATACTTGATGATCTCAGAGTGGAGTACATAATACCTGACATAATATTAAGAGAACTTAGGGAAAACATGGACAGCTTAAACGCTATTGGATCCCTTATTGAGATGCTTCCGGAAGAGGTCTTCATGGACACTTTTAACTTAAATATGATACGTAATGCATTATTAGACAAGGAACTCATTGAAATTGAAATGAAAATTAAAAAATTACAATCTCTCGACGATATTATTTTAAATCTTTTAGAAGAGGCAAATAAGAATATAATAAATAAGGCAGAACAATATGAAATCAGACTTCGGGGTAGTGAGCTTTTAGAAGCTTTTATAAAAGGATCAGAAAGTTTATCTGAGATAATGAAAGGTCTGGAAGATATAAAAGCATTAATTGATGAAGAAGCACTTAAAATTGAAGAGAGAATCTCTAAAATATTAGGAGATCTCGAAGAAGACCTTGTAATAAGGACATATCCCCTTAGGATAAAAGATACACATTACAAAAAGTTAAAAGAGAAATCCTTACGAAACCTTTCAAAAGCCCTCTATGATAGGGCTCTTGTTATTGTTAAGAGGCTCATACATCAGATCAAGCTCCTGAATGACCTTATTGAGCATATAAAGTTCCTTGATGCAATGCTAGCACTTTATATATACATAACAGCAATGGGTGAATGGTGCTTTCCTAGGGTGTTCAAAGGAGGTATTGGATTCATTAAAGGAAGAAATCCATTTTTACAAGATCCTCAACCCATATCGTATGTAATTGGAAAAATACCTAAGGATTCCCCCTTCAAAGTTATGGAGTCATCAGTTACATTGCTTACTGGGGCCAACAGTGGTGGAAAAACAACACTGCTTGAGACTGTGTTAATATTCCAGATACTGGCACAAGCTGGTTTCCCAGTTCCTGCAAAAGACGCTTGGTTTGATGTCGTGGATATTATAAGGTATTATAAAGGTGCCAGAAAAAGCCTATCTGCAGGAGCTTTTGAACACTCACTAAAGTCACTTGTCTCCCTTATCACAGCTCGGGGTAAAAAACTTATTCTCATAGACGAGCTTGCAGAATCCATGACAGAGCCCGGGGCTGCTGCTACGATAATCTCAGAGATAATACGAATATTAAAAGACCAAGGTGACTATTGTATCCTTGTGACACATCTTGGAAGGGAGATTCTTCTGAGATTGGAGGATATAAGAGTTGACGGGATAGAAGCGAAAGGTTTAGATTCTAACTTTAGGCTTATTGTAAATAGACAACCCATATTCGGAAAAATAGGTAAAAGTACTCCTGAGCTCATAGTTAAAAAACTTTATAGTATAGAGAAGAGCAAAAAACGAAGATTAATATATGAAAAAATCTTAAGCGCATTTGAGCAATAATGTTATTCTCACGATATGTGGTGTCTTAAATGCCTAACTCATCTGAGAAAATTATTCTGAAAGGAATGTTGTTTGATGCAGATTATATAGATGCCGGCGGAAAGGCCTGGGTAAGGCTTTGGATAAAGACAGAAGATGGTGGTACTGTTGTAGTTTATGATCCTAACTTTGAGCCTTATTTCTACGCGATAGTTGACGAGAATTATGACATAAATCTTATCAGAGAACAAATAGAAAAAATAAATGGCATTAAAAGGACGGAAATCGTAAAAAGAAAAGACTACGGAAGAGAAAGAAATGTCATAAGGATTACTGCAAACTTTCCCAAGAACGTACCAAATCTTAGAGAGCAAGTGAAAAACGTTGAAGGCGTGCTTGAAGTTAGGGAAGCTGACATACCGTTCGCGATAAGATATATCATAGACAAAGGACTACACCCTATGGATGGAGTCGAATGTGTAGTAGAGCCTATCGAGAGAAAGTTAAGATACCCAGAGTATATTGCACATGAAGTTAAATATGTTCCCCTAGACAAAGAGTATCCTCTAAGGATCCTTGCATTTGACATAGAGGTTCTTAATCCAGAGATCTCGGTGGATCCTGAAAAAGATGAGATTATAATGATTTCATATGCCACTGGAGCAAGTGAAAATGAGGTAGGTATCTTCATTTCCGAAAATAATGAGAAGAAACTCATAGAAGACTTTTTAGAGCTTGTAGCAAAATATGATCCTGACATAATACTAACATATAATGGAAACGAGTTTGATTGGCCATATCTCAAGAAAAGAGCTGAGAAATATGGAATAACACTTAAGATTGGAAGAGATGGTTCTCCATTACTTATTAGGCCAGCAGGTTTTATCAAAGAAGCAAGAGCCCCTGGAAGAGCTCTAGTAGATCTTTACATAATCGTTGAAAGAGACCTTCCCGAAGTCAAAGTGAAGACACTGAAGAACATCGCCCAATATCTTG
>QMTT01000117.1 GCA_003663565.1 Thermoplasmata archaeon | reverse complement strand
GCTTCAATGTTGCTCTCTAGCTGTTCTATTCTCGACTCTATTTCATTCAAGAGGTTTTCCTTGCTTCCTATAGTTCTCTCAATCTCAGGTACTTTTTTGGATATCTCCTCAATTTCTTGAATCAGTAACAGTTTTTCCCTCTCAAGCCTCTTAATTGTGGACTCTAAGGATTTCACCTCAGACTTTTCCTCCACAAGTCTACGCTCAAGGTTCCTGGATTCATTTATTAATTTCTCTCTGATCTTAGCAAGCTCTCTATACTTTTCAACGTCTATTTCCTTCCTAAGTTTTCTAATTTTCTCACTTATTTCCTCATAGGTCTTCTCTAAAGACGTTATCTGATCTGATATTCTCTCTATTTCTTCTACAATACTGCTTAAATCCTCAACCTTGATGTCTTTTAGGGTACTTTCTAGCATCTTCAGTCTTTCCTCTATGCTCTTAATCTCAATACTTATCCCTTCTTTTTTATCTCTAAGACCATAATACTGACTGCTTATTTTTCTATATTCCTCGTTAAGGGTCTTAGACCGTGTCCTATATTCTTTGAGTTGATTCTTCTTCTCCTCGATGGTAATTGCTAGACTCTCGAGCTTTGCTCGGTCGCTGACACTTGATGTCCTCCTTACATAACCTCCCGTGATGGCACCACTTACTTCTATTAAATCCCCCGAAAGTGTTACCAATCTCACTCCTCCCATGTATTTCCTAGCAGTCCTTAGATTTTCTACGAGTACTGTGTCTGTGAAAGCATACCAAACAGCTGGCTCGAATCTTTTATCATATTCTACGAGATCCTTCACAAATCCATATGATCCAGGCTCCATGGATACTAAATGAGCTTTTGCTGAGGGTTTTCCAGATCTCATTTTGTTTAATGGTAAAAACGTAGCTTTTCCTATTTTATGTCTTCTAATATATTCTATAGCCCTCTCAGCATCTTCATCTGTTTCCGTTATTATTGCATTTAGCCTAGAGCCGCCGGCAGCTATTACTGCATCAAGGTACTCTTCTGGAATCCTAATGACATCTATAACCCTGCCAAGGATCCCTGAAACTTCTCCTCTTGCTTGTGCTTCCTTAAGAGCCATGAAAACACGTTCCTCCTCGGACATCTTGCCTATGGAGGACTCAAGCCTAGAATACTCTCTTGTTAAGTTTTCCAATTCTCTCTCAGTGATCATCACTAGGGACTCTATGTTGTCCAATTCCCTTTGGATCTCAGACATTTTAGCATATATTTTAGAAATCTCAAAGCATACCCTATCAAGCTCTTGTTTTCTCTTTTCATATAGATCCAATAGTCTTCTTTTTTCCTCTTCAAGTGACTTTAATTTCCTACTTAATTCTTCATTTTTCTCTCTTTTTTCCTGAAGAATTAGCTCAAGAGTGTCCTTTCTTTCCTTTAGCTTGGTTATCTCAGATTCTAAATATGTAAGCTCTTTTTGGAGCTTTTCTAGTTCCTTCTGTTTTTCAGGATCCATGTATTTATTCATTTCAGACTCTATTGTCTGTAACTTTTCCTCAAGACCTCTTAGGCTCTTAGAAAGGGACTCCATATGCTGCGTGTGCTTATCTAGTTTTTTCCTTAGCATATTAATGTCATCCTCAAGGGCTTTGAGCTTATCCCTCAAGGATTTCTTTTTTTCTACAAGAGATTTTGCATTGGATCTAAGTTCACTAATCTCAACAATAAGTTTATTTTTCTCTTTTCTAAGGGACTCTAATCTAGAATTCATCTCTTCAAGCGTACTTGATTTCGTGATCATGCTGTCTTCTAATTTCTTTATCTCCTCTGAAAGGGATTTTAGCCTTTTGGAGATGCTATCTATTATTTCTTCGGTCTTATTTAGCTCATTAGTTCTTAGCTCTTTTTCTTTAAGTCTTTTCTTGAGCTTCTCCTCTGCAATGTCTATTCTTCTTATAAGGAGCTCCTTTTCTAGTGATCTTATGTTGTTCTTTATCTCCAGATACTTCAGTGCTTTATCTCTCTCAGCTCTGAGGTAGTCAAGTCTTCTTTTAAGCTCTTCCATGACACTTCTCGCTATGTTTATATTGTTTTCAACTTCTGAAAGCTTGACTTTAGCTTCCTCAATGCTCTCGTCAAATGACTTTATACCAGAAATCTCCGCTATTAGGTTAGCTCTTTCCCTAGGACTCATCAGTGCTACTCTGGTTATATCTCCTTGAAGGACTATATTATACATGTTCCTCTGGGTTATCCCAAGCATGGAAAGCAATGATTCGACTTCAGAAGCTGTTGCTCTTTTTCCATTTATGTAATAATAGTTGTTATAGTTGTTTTTTGGTGATTTACGGACGGTTCTTTTTATCTCTATGATCTCCGGCATGTCTGGTATTTCTCCATGAGAATTATCGAATACTACAGTAACTGAGCAGTAGTCAGCTGGTTTTCCTATCTTTCCTCCATTGAATATAAGTTCAGCAAACTTTTCTGTTCTTATAGTTTTTGGACTTTTAGTTCCAAGTACAAAAAGTAGGGCGTCTACTATGTTCGATTTCCCCGAGCCGTTAGGACCCGTTATAGCAACGAAGTTATAGTTAAGGTCTATCTCATGAACACCAGCAAATGACTTGAAGTTTTCGAGTATGATTTTCTTTATTCTCATTTATATGAGCACCTCACTGATTACTGATCTTTAAGGCAACTATCGCCCTAGCTGATTGAATGCCGTGCCTAGTAAAATAGACTGACGGTTTAATAAATTCTGATCCCGTCATGAACGTGTACTTAACATCCCCGACATATGCATAACTTAACGTATGCTCCTCTATGATAAACGTATTATGAGTCACTAATATATTACCACGCGGGTCGACAATGTACCCACTTGCAATCAAGTAGTATTCAAGGTTCCTAGCATCCTCCTTGACATCGAACATGGGATATCCCTCATAGTTCTGAAGAGAATACTCAAATGCTCTAGATATAGCACTCATATCAAGAAATGCGCCCCTCGTTATAGGCTCATATCCAAAAGGAGTTGCGTATATAGTAAGAGCTGTTTGATATAATGACAAAACCACAAGAGCCATTACCACTACTTGTGGAACCCTTTTCGCCATGATATCTTTAAGGGATTCCTTGTTAAGCGTGATCACCTCGAACACAAGATAAATTGGTATAAGTAGATCCTCAGCGCCTATGTGGGGATTCAATGGTACTAACACAAAAAGAAGAAATGCTAAGCCATGATCGCTCTTACATTCTCCTAGAAGTATGAAATATATTGCCAAGAGTACGGCAGGAAAGTATAGAAGAACTCTCACAAGGGATATGTATCCAAGAGAGTACATCTGCTTAAGTCCACCGAGAAAGTACATCGGAAACCAGAAGAGTACTTTAACAACGTTTTCTAGACCAAAAGGCAAGGCTATAACAGTTGCAGTTATAACAGTAAAGACTATTGTAAGAGCCACAAGAGGAGATACTAACCGTGTGACAGCGCTCAGACTTTCCTTAATGCTTTTTACATACTTTTGGGAGATCTCAGTAAGCCTTCTCTCAGAGTCCTTTAACCTCCTCTTTAACTCATCGCTTTTAGCAACGTTCAGATACCCCCTTACACGTCCCAACTTTTCATGTACATCCTTAAGACGGTCTACATATAAGCTCACATCTCTTAATGAATATATTGAAGCAAAAACCCTTACAAGGTACATCAAAGACAAATAGAAAACAACATGTGGAGAGAACACCATTGAAAATCCTATCAGCATACCAACAATTATAGCCTTAGTAGTCTCTGGTGGCATCCTTCTCGACAGACCGTAAACTGTTAAGAATAACGTGAAAGGTATGTAGTACGCGGGATCAAATATAGAGTACAGCAGGAAGTGCGGTTCAATAGTCACAAAAGATGCCATCAGGGTTTTGTCAATTATATCTTCATATACGAGAAACCATATTATCAGTAATGTTATCACATATGATACAATGCCAACAACTCTCAACTGAAAAACGCTCATGTAGGTATAAAGCACCTTCTGCAGAGGATACAATGTCTCAAGGTTATACTTCATAAACCCCTCTAGAATCATCATGGGGGAGAATATCAAATACACTCTTATAAGAACTCCCAGAACTAATATTGCCATTAAATAACCTATGTTCTTGTTCATTAAAATCTCTGACAATGTAAACGTTCTCGTACCATTATGAAGGATTCTCATACAACGTATCCCCTTCAACACAAATGAACCTTACAGTGACTATTGTTCAATAGCTTAACTTCCGTAAAGGGCAAGTCGTGAACCTTTACCACCTCATATTAAAATCTTTTGTTAGAGAGTAAATAAAAGGATTTCTATACGTCACAGTCTTTCTGGCATCTCAATGCCAAGAAGCGAAAAAGCGTCCTTAAGAACAACAGCTGTAGCATGAACTAGAGCCAATCTTGTAAGTCTTCTATCAGTATCTTTTTCAGTAAGTACAGGGCATGCTTCGTAAAAGTTGTTAAAGGTGGATGCTGTTTCATACGAGTACTTTGCAATTATGTAGGGC
>QMTT01000116.1 GCA_003663565.1 Thermoplasmata archaeon | reverse complement strand
CTCCATCTTGGAAGGTATTGTGAACTCTTGCCGTTTAAACTGTTTTCGTTTTTGGGTAATTTGTAGGAAGTACAAGACCCGTGGGGGATATATATGGGTCTTGTGATTGTTATCATGATTATCATGAGGGCTGTTTTGTAGATGGTAAAAAAGCGTTAAAGTTTGGCACGTAATGTCCCCTGCAATTTTTAAGCATTCTTAGGGCTTATCTCATTATAATGTGCCGATCCCCAATATGTTGGGTTCTAAGCCCGAATGGGGATCGCTAAAGCCGCGAAGATGTGGGGCTCACATGCTCCAGAAAGCCAGCCAATGAAGGTTCTTACTCGAGGCTGAAAGGAGCCGTTGCAAAAATTACGGCTAACCAGAACGGTTAAAGACTCCTGGGACTATTGTGAAACCAGTTGGATCCCAAAGAGTTAAAGGTTAGAGGTTTTTCCCCACAAGACTGTTCTGTTAAATGAGCACCACACAAACATCCCACACAAAGAGAGAAACCTCTTACAAAACGTTGCTAAGAAAGCCTCGGTTCCTGCAAGGGATAGGAATAACAGGGTGCTGACACAACCCCGCGTATGTCCAATGAGGAGCGAGGCCGGGGATATGCACAAACCTCCCCGTTAGGAATCCTTGCCCTTCAGTGCGGGGAGGAGGTCAAACTCATAAGTCACTAAAGTTTCTACCTCTATATTATGTGATGATTGAAACATAGCTCCGCTCCTAAACTTTATAAGGATAGAAATTTTTCATAATCCATAGTCACAGATTAATCATCATTTCGTCAGTGTCATAGTATTGTAATCTAAAACCTATATAAATACATGGAGGGATATCAATGGGCGCTGTTAAGCCTGCATTCATTAAGAAAGCAGCAAAAGAGCTCTTAGAAAAATACAGAGACTTATTCACTGGAGACTTTGAACACAATAAAAAGGTTGTTCAAGTACTTATAAAGACGGACAGTAAATTTGTTAGAAACACAATAGCAGGGTACATAACAAGGATAATAAATAGGGAACGAAGAAAGAAGCAGCTGGAAGAGAGCATAGGTATTAGTGAAACAACCCACTAAATTTTTACGAATATTATTATGTATTACAAAACGTTGCTAAGAGAGCCTTGCATTTCAATGTGGAGATGAATTGGGGAAAGGAGAGGAGTTAGCCAAGTTCCCGCAAGGGATAGGAATAACAGGGTGCTGGCACACCCCAGCTACCGAGGTCGCATCCTCTGGTAGCCCAGACCTCCCCGCAAAGAATCCTCACCCCTAGGCAGGGAGGGGGTCAAACTCTAAGAGAGGAATTTTCCCAGTAACCTTCTGCAGATAAGTGGTTGCCCATGTACTATATGAATAAACTACGGAAACTTTAGCAACGGGTGCGGGCTTCCTCCTCTCGCGCCTCATTATAATCAGCGCGTTATGGGGGTGACATTGGCTGAGACCACGGAAGCAGCCTTACGTGAGTGAGCATTATTCTCTCGCCCATGTGGCTACTTCGCCGTCATGAGGGTGGTTCACTTAATATTCTATTCCTCCTTCCTTCATTTAAAATATTTTCATGATTGCCGAAAATACTATTGTACTTATTCGACGAAATAGTCCGAAAAGTATATATCCTGGCCTCTCTACCAATAATATGAATCTTGAAAGTTGGTGATTGACATGGAGAGCGAAAGACTTTGGGCATACCTGGAGGAAGAAGAGGATTGGGACGAAGACTGGGAGGAAGAAGAGGAATTCTGGGAGGAAGAAGAAGAGGATTGGGAAGAGGAATGGGAAGAAGATTGGGAAGAAGAGGAAGAATAACTATTCATTGATCATGATCAAGACACATAAACAATGCGATCTCTCTTTCTTTAATGGTTTATTTTTTTAAAGGTTGAGAGAGTTATCTAATTGCGATGACACTTTCTTGGGGAGTAAAAGTCCCAAAGGAAGATGCTGAAAGAGTTCATAAAATTCTACTTAAGAGAAAAATCATAGACATCTCTTTAAGGACATTAAGAGATGAGAAGTATGTCTACTTTCCTGTTGTAGCTCCTATAGTGATTGAAAACACAGAACTAGTGAGAATGAACTTCCCAAAGAAAAACATGTTGAACCCAAAAGATAAAATCAGGCATGAGCTTCTTAAACGAGTACCTAAGGAAATAGTCGAAATAGTACCAGAGTACTGGGAAGTCATTGGTGATGCCGTTATAATTAAATTACCGGAAGACGCTGAGAAATATAAGAAAGCCATTGGAGAGTCCTTTGCAATTGCTCTTGGAAAAAAAGATGTATATTTAGATAAAGGAGTGGAAGGAGAACTCAGAAAACCACGTTTTGAACTCATATATGGAACAGGAGGACCAACAATACATAAAGAGAATAAAGTTTTATATAAGCTTGACCCTGCAAGGATTATGTTCTCATCAGGAAACATCGATGAAAGAATACGTATGTCAAGGCTTAATATAACTGATGAGATTATAGTAGACATGTTCGCTGGTATAGGCTACTTCTCTCTTCAGATAGCTGTTCACTGTAATCCAAGATTAATATATGCAATAGAAAAGAATCCAGAAGCATTCGAGTATCTAAAAGAAAACATATTGCTCAACAACGTGAATGACACAGTAATACCGATACTAGGAGATAACAGAAACGTCTCGCCAGAAGGTATTGCAGACAGGGTTATAATGGGATATCTACATAAAACACATAAGTTTCTCAGAAGAGCTCTTGAAATACTAAAACCTGAAGGAGGAATTATTCACTATCATGACCTTGTGCATAATTACGGTGGCATTGAAGAGGCCAAAAGAAGGGCATTAAATATTCTAGAGAATGCAGGTTATAGAATGAGTGTTCTCTCCTCTAGATACGTGAAATCATATTCTCCTAATGTTTGGCATGTAGTACTCGATCTCAAGGTAGAACAAGAATAAATATTATGGTGCTCCCGCCGGGATTTGAACCCGGGTCACCGGCTCGAAAGGCCGGTATGCTAGGCCGGGCTACACCACGGGAGCTTCCGCTGGCTAATGCTTAACAAATAATCGAACTTTATAAAAATTTCTCTGAGTAAATGATTCTCAAGCGATCCCATAAAACGTTGTTGAGAATTTCAACAATTTAATTAGCTTTTACTTTAGCAAATATGGAGACCTTTTATAAACATGAAAGAGTATTGAGTAATCAAATTGCAAATGTAAGAAACGACTAGAGACTTGATTTACAGTATAATTATGAATATAAAAAGTACTTGGAAAGTTTCTTCTGCATGGTGTTCATAATGGAAGCATGGCATATACCTATAGCAATATTTCTTGGATACCTCCTTTCAAAATGGATTAACAAGGTAAAAACTATAGTTCGTATAGCAACAATAGATATAGCACTTCCAGCATATATGTTCTTTGTAGCATATTCAGGAATTAAATTAGACGATATGTATGCATTCGTTTTTGGAATTTTGGCATCAATTCTTGGGATTCTCTCAGCGGGAATTATATTCAAAGGTTCAAAGCTTAAAAAAGAGGCCATGATAATGTCCTCTCTTGGAAACTGTGTCATCTTTGGATTTCCAATAATCCTTTCACTAGGTCTTCCAGAGAAGATTGCTGTCGTGTATGTCCAAGGGCATAACCTAATAGCCCTTACCCTTATACCATTCATAGTGACAGAGAATATCAAGAACCTCTCAAGGGGATTCTATAACGCAATAAGGACTCCACTGATTATAGGTTTCCTTTTAGGACTCATTTTCAGTCCATGGGATGGTCTTAGGAATGTTTCAGGAGTTATAAAACATTATTTAAGTTATTCATTTTACATATTACTTTTGTATTTAGGCTCGAACCTCAAAAAAGGAGCATTTGATAAAAGGTTTACAATAGGGGTATTCTTGTCAAAAATCATAATTCCAACATTAATAGTGTATCCACTGGTTATCTTCTTTTCAAGAGAGATAATGATGACCACATTGGTGCTTACTGCAGCACCACCAGCAATATTAACCAATGCCATAATATCAAAATATGGTTTAAGAGAGGACATAAGTGCATTCACAACGTTAGTTCTTACACTCATTGCTATGATTCCATACTTAGCATTATCTTTTTAGACGCTACAAACCACTGCCAAGAAGGGGTTCTCCCTACGGGAGCATTCATGAGCATTCGATGACTTTTAATCCCAGTCTCTGCTTCTCGAGGAGGATAATCCCGTAGGGATTGGTCTTCATCAGCCCTTCATCGGGGAGTTCTTCCCTCGAGACCTCCAATCCCTTTCGGGGGAGTCTCTAATGTCTTGCATCCGAAGGTTTACCGCGGCGATAAAATCCCTATCCTCGATGAGACCACAGGAAGAGCATTTCATTAAACGCCCCTCTCGGGGTATTAGCCAACCCCCGCATACGGGGCACGCTCGGGAGGAATTCTTTGGGCTAACATAAATCACGGGGATTCCATGCCATTTCGCCTTGTACTCGATCATCCTCTGTAGTTCTCGGGCATTCCATTTTGATAGCTTCCTGTTCTGTTCTTTCGAACCGT
>QMTT01000115.1 GCA_003663565.1 Thermoplasmata archaeon | reverse complement strand
TGGGTGTTGAGGCCAACCTCCTGCACCACAAGAATGCTCTATTTGCTCTCGTAAGAACCGAAAATGGCTAAAATAGACGAGAGTGGGTGCAGGAGGAAACGGATCCCACCTCAGCTACTCGGATTTTGCAATCTTGTCGTGAATATCTCTCTTTGTCCTCTTCAGAAAGCTCTTTGCCCTCATGCCAGAATCTTGGCAGACAGTGCATGTGTAATGACTTGGGAGTTGTGGGTGGGTTTCTCTCAAGAAATAATAATACCTTTCAGCCTTCAGCTTTATGAAGGAAGTAATTTCGTTCTGGACTGCGAATAGAACGGTGTGAATGAGCATTTCCCGGTACATTCTTTCGAGCCCAGCAAATATCTTAAAAACTTCTTTGGAGGTCTTTTGGATTTCAGAACTACTGTTTTCTGACTTTCATTCACCTTCAATCTCTTTCAATAATTGCTTGAAGCCTTGGACGAGCTTTCTCTTCTTGTGGGAGCGTATCCCGTAGAGTTTTCCGGCGAAGGAAGTTACGATAAATAGTAAGTCCTCTAAGAGTTCCTCCTTTGGGCTTTTCTCTGTCATGAAAACTGTTTCTATTCTTACTCCGTAGGCAGTGAAGAGTTCCTCGAGGTATTTGAATCCGAATCGCGTGAGTCTATCAGGATACGTGATGACGAGGATGTTAAACTTGCCCTCTTTCGCAAGCTCAATTAGCTTCTTAAGCCCATTCCTGTTCTCGTTGAGTCCTGAGGCAATGTCCGTTATCATCTCGGCTATTTTATATCCTCTCGCTGTCGCGTATTGTTCGAGTGTTTTAAGCTGCTTCTCAAGGTCTCCCTTCTGATCCTCTCTCGAGATCCTCGCATAGAGAACCGCAACATCCTCCTGTTTTCCCCCAAGAAGGCGCCTTACCTCCTCCTCCGGGATCATCCAGAGTTTTCCAATCCTTATTGCCCTGATCTTCTTATCACATATCCACCGGAGGACGGTGACACGGTGGACATTCAGCATTCTCGCGACTTCAGAGACCTTGTATAGCCTTCCCATAGTGCATCAAAAATAGATATAAATGCAAGTAATATTTAAATGTTTTGATATGATCATATTGAAGAACAGCCTTCTCGATAAAGAATTAAAGAATTAACGTCATGATATTGCTGCTCAAAACGCAAAAAGGCATGGCTCTTTTGAAGCTTCAATTTTTAAACATGACAAATTAGTAACTTTAAAAAGAGTGTCCTTAGTTTTTGGTAATTGTATTTTGTGTTAATACTAGTATAGCACTCAAAGTGTTCTCGCACTGCAGGTGATCCGATGACAAAGAAATGGATATACATGTTTGAAGAAGGAAACGCCCAAATGAGGAACCTCTTAGGAGGTAAAGGGGCAGGCCTTGCAGAAATGGCCAGGATTGGTCTGCCAGTACCTCCAGGATTCACTATAACAACAGAAGCATGTCGTGAGTACTATGCTAAAAATCGACAGTTTCCTGAAGGCTTAGAGGAACAAGTCAGGGAATATATGAGAAAACTAGAAGAGAAAACTGGAAAGAAGTTTGGAGATCCTCACAACCCTCTTTTGGTCTCCGTAAGGTCTGGTGCCCCAGTGTCAATGCCAGGAATGATGGATACCATTCTAAACCTTGGTCTGAATGACAAGACTGTTGAAGGCCTTGCAAGACTTACGAACAACCCAAGATTTGCTTACGATAGCTATAGGCGTTTCATTCAGATGTTCTCCGATATAGTACTTAAGATACCAAAAGAAGAATTCGAGAAGGTTTTAGAGAAATACAAGAAGCTTGAAGGAGTTAAGTACGATGCAGAACTCAGTGTGGATGCCCTAAAGAAAATCGTGGAGGAATATAAGGAGATCGTAAGGAAACACATAGGAAGAGAATTCCCACAAGATCCTTGGGAGCAGCTTTTTATGGCTATAAGGGCAGTATTTGAGTCCTGGAACAATCCAAGAGCGATCGTTTACAGAAGATACAATAACATACCAGACGATATGGGAACGGCTGTGAACATTCAGACAATGGTCTTTGGAAACATGGGTTGGGACTCAGGAACCGGAGTTGCCTTCACAAGAGATCCCAGCACAGGAGAGAAGAAGATATATGGTGAATACTTGCCAAATGCACAGGGAGAAGATGTCGTTGCAGGGATTAGAACTCCAAAGAAGATCGAAGAAATGAAGGAAGAGTTCCCAGAAATCTATGAACAACTTGTCAAGGTAGCAGAGCTTCTCGAAAAACACTTCCGTGATATGCAAGATATAGAATTCACTGTGGAGCGTGGAAAGCTGTACCTTCTACAGACTAGAACAGGTAAGAGAACACCAAAAGCAGCTGTTAAAATAGCAGTAGACATGGTAAAGGAAGGTCTCATAACAAAAGAAGAAGCTATAATGCGCGTCACTCCAGAACAACTTGAAAAGTTGTTACACAAGCAGGTAGATCCCAAAGCTCCTAAGAAGCTCATAGCAAGAGGACTTCCAGCATCACCAGGAGCTGCTGTAGGTAAGGTTGTGTTCAATCCAGATGAAGCTGCAGAATTAGGCGCTAAGGGAGAGGCTGTAATACTTGTTAGACCAGAGACCACGCCAGAAGACGTACATGGCATGTATGCATCAAAGGGTATATTAACAAGCCGTGGAGGAATGACAAGCCACGCAGCAGTAGTCGCACGTGGTGCTGGAATACCTGCAGTTGTTGGTTGTGAAGCCATAGAAATAGATCTCGAAAAGGAGGAGTTCCGTGTAGGAGACATCGTTGTAAAGAAGGGGGATATAATAACGATAGACGGCGGAACTGGTGAAGTGTTCCTTGGAGAAGTGCCATTGATAGAACCAAAGATCTCTGGAGAGGTCTATGAGCTTCTTTCATGGGCAGATGAGTTTAGAACCATAGGAGTTAGGGCAAATGCGGATACTCCAGAAGATGCCAAGAGAGCCCTAGAATACGGTGCAGAAGGCATAGGTCTTGCCAGAACAGAACACATGTTCCTTGGACCTGAGCGCGTCAAGATCGTACGTGAGATGGTCATGGCAAGAACCCCAGAAGAGCGTAAGAAGGCCCTCGAAAAGTTAATACCGCTCCAGAAGAATGACTTCAAGGAGCTACTGAAGGTCATGGATGGAAAGCCTGTGATCATAAGGTTATTGGATCCACCACTACACGAGTTCTTGCCTAGATATGAACAATTACTGAAGGACGTTTATGACCTTATGTACAAACTCCGTGATGCTAAGGATACAACGGAGGCCGCAAAAATACTCGATGAGCTTGAAGAAAAGAGAAAACTTCTAAGAAGGTTTGAGGAACTTCGCGAAGCGAATCCAATGCTTGGATTACGTGTCTGTAGGCTTGGAATAGTGTTTCCAGAGATATATGAAGCACAGATAAGAGCTATGTTCATGGCAATTGCAGAACTTCTTAAGGAGGGCTATAATCCAAAGCCTGAGATAATGATCCCAGGTACTATAGACAAGAAAGAACTCTTGGAGATAAAGGAGATTGCAGAAAGGGTACGTGAAGAAATTGAGAAGGAATATGGTGTTAAGATAAGCTATATGTACGGTACAATGATTGAAATGCCAAGAGCAGCGCTTCTTGCAGATCAAATAGCAGAGGTTGCTGAGTTCTTCTCATTTGGTACCAACGACCTCACACAGACAACACTTGGCATAAGCAGAGATGATGCTCAGAAGAGCTTCCTTGGAGTGTATGTGAAGAAGAAGATACTACCCGTGGATCCATTCAAGACT
This sequence comes from Thermoplasmata archaeon, assembly GCA_003663565.1. Next base: position 793 of record QMTT01000115.1, on the reverse strand, counting down.
ATAGACAAGGAGGGTCTAGGACGCCTCATAAACCAGGCCATAGAGCTTGGAAGGAAGACAAGACCAAACTTGGAGATCGGTGTCTGTGGAGAACATGGTGGAGATCCAGAAAGCATAGAGTTCTTCACAAGCATTGGAGTCGACTATGTGTCTGCATCACCATACAGAGTGCCAATAGCAAGACTGGCAGCAGCTCAAGCTGCGATAAAACTTGGGTTTAAGAAGAATAAAGGAAACTAATTTCTCTGTTCCTCCTTGTCCCTTTTATTAACTTTACTATTTTTCTCTTTATATTTTGATCAGTTTTTAATAAAATGCCCATAAAGCTCCTCTTTGCTCGTAAGTGTTTGCGAGTAATATTTATATACCTACATACTCGATATAAACCTCACTTTAGGAAACTTAACTCTATTTAAATGCTTAAATGCAACCAAGAGCTATAGTAAGCCTGATACTTCTTTAAGAGATAAGAGAACAAAATAATAATTCATATCCCTATGAACTCTGAGAGTGTTGAGTCTTAAAGGTTCCTAAGCCACTCAAAGGACGCATATAATCATTAAACCATGTAGAATGATAGACTTCGTTTCAATCGTTATAAGCTTAGCCGCAAGGATATACGGTAAGCGCTCACAGGAGTCCAGGAGGATAAAAAGCTCATTGGGGGTGGCGAGAAACGGAGATGACGATTGAGAAGACGATAAAACTTAAGCTCGTTCCCATCACGAAGAGAGATAGATCACTCCTCTCATCACCCCCTAGCGATTCTTGTGAGGATAGCAAAGGAATCCAG
>QMTT01000114.1 GCA_003663565.1 Thermoplasmata archaeon | reverse complement strand
TGTGATGCGTAAGAGTTTAATTATGATAATTTTCCTGATAGGTGTGCTGATTCTTAGCTCAAAGGTTTCTCTTGCTTGGTGGAATTCCAGCTGGCAGTACAGGATACCAATCAACATTACAGAGCAATCAGGAACAAACCTTGTAAATTATCAGGTAAGAATAAATTTGAACAGTTCCAACTTCGATTTTTCCAAAGCAAATTCAGACGGTAGCGATATAAGATTCACGTGGCATATCTATGAATTGCCGATAACGATAACAGAACAGTCAGGACAGGACTTGACAAATTACCAAGTTTTAATTACCATCACCGACACCGAAATACTGTCCAAAATGAAGTCCGATGCTGGCGACATCAGGTTTTTCGAACAGCAGGTAGATGACCCATACACAGAAACAAGTGGAAAGCTTCCCTACTGGATTGAAAGCAAGACGGACACAGAATTGAAAGTTTGGGTGAAGTTAAACCTGACGGCTAACGAGCAGAAGACGATTTACATGTATTACGGAAATCCATCAGCAACAAGTGAATCAGACGGAGATGCTGTGTTTGATTTCTTTGATGATTTCGATGATGGAGTCATTGATACTAATAAATGGCGAGGAGCAACTTCAAATTTCACAGAAACGAACGGATACATAGAAACAAAAACATCAGGACAGTTATTATACACATATCAAACCTTTACGGATGGAATTATAGAAGCGAGAGTAATGCAAAGTTCTGGAGCAAGAGCGTCAATTGCATTTAGAATAACTTCCGTTTCAGACCCGACGGACACAAATGCTGGTCATGTAGATGATTACTCAGCTAACTTCAGACCACCGAATAGCGATATTAGATTGAGAAAATGGAGTGGCGGTGCAGAGACCATATTAGATTCGGCAACAATGACCATAAGTGCGAACACTTGGCATAGAGTTAAAGTAGTCATGCATGGTAGTTCGCTATCATACACATTTGACACGACAACAATTTCAGCGACTGATACAACATACTCATCTGGTTGGATTGGAATAAATAGCGATGCTTATGAAACTGATGGTAGTGATTACACGAGATGGGACTGGATAAGAGTCCGCAAATACACCGACCCAGAACCCACAATCTCAATCGGCACAGAAACCCAAATAGATTCAGAGGCAAAACTACCATACTGGATTGAGTCGTACTCAACATCAAACGGATACGTACTTCCAATCACCATAACCGAACAATCAGGTCAAAACCTAACAGACTACCAAGTCCTAATAACCATCACCAACACCACCATTCTCTCCCACATGAAATCAGATGCAGGAGACATAAGATTCTTTGAAACTCAAGTAACAGACCCATACACAGAAACAACAGGCAAACTACCCTACTGGATAGAACTTAAAAACGACACCATGCTTAAGGTTTGGGTTAAATTAAATCTAACAGCAAATCAATCTAAAACAATTTACATGTATTACGGCAACCCGTCGGCAAGTTCGGAATCGAATGGGGATGCTGTGTTTGAGTTCTTTGATGATTTTGATACTGATAAAGGATATACTGAAGTTGGTCTCGGTTCTTATTCAGTTTCAAACTCAATAATCACAGTTACATGGGAGGATAATCGTGCTGGTATGGATTATAATGTCATATTAAACGATTCGTTTACATTTTCTGCCAATCAATACATTGAACGTATTAGGATGAGAACAACACAACAAGTTGAGATAATGGGTACAACGCACGCAGGTGGTGCAAATATAGATACTGCACCATACTGTACATATACATATTACGGAACACAAGGAGATGATTCAACAAATCAGATTTATTTTGCTGACGAAATGTATAGCGGAAGCGGTAATTTTGAAGTACTTGAAACTATTCTTGCATGCGAAGGTGATAAAATTGCATTAACGATAGATTATGATGAAGGTACAACCGGGACATACTCATTTGATGTGGATTGGATAGCAATTCGTAAATATGTTTCAGTTGAACCATCAGTAACGATTGGAACTGAACAGACAGTAACAACAGAATTACAAGGGCAAGCAACAATATGGGTTAAAGTCCCTTACATTCCAGCAAACGGGCAAACGGTAATTTACATGTATTACGGCAACCCAGACGCCACATCAGAATCAAACGGAACAGCTGTGTTCGAATTCTTTGACGACTTTGATACTGATAAAAACTACCAAAATGTCGGAGCTGGTAGTGGCACATATACAATTTCACAGAGTGTTTTGTATATGAAACAAACATCAGCCGGTGCAGGAATAGATTATGTACTAAATATAAGTTCATTTGATTTAAGTAAATATAGTTTAGGTAGTTTGCAGATAGAATCAAAAGTAAAAATAATTACTGAAGGAGAATTACACTTGTTTTTATTTAGAAATGCTACAAACGACCCGTATAATGCTTATAAATTTTATGGAACGCAGCAGTGGGATGATCCATCAATTGGTGCATATCCCGCTGATGTTACATATTCTGGTTCGGGAGATTGGGAAATCGTTGGTGCGATATTAAATGATTTTACGGATGGAAGTTTTGTTGGTTTGGGGATAGATTACGACGATAGTACTGGAGCGGATCAATATGTAGATTGGATACGAGTAAGAAAATACACATCTATCGAACCATCGATAAAAATTGGAGAAGTATCGGTTAGTATAAGTGTTAATTTATATGGAATGCTTTTATCGTATGATAACCACACAGCGATAATAAGAGAGATAAACCCTAGTGGATTTATGTTTAATATAACTGCAAAATATAACGTTTCAAACTACACTATCAAAATACAAAATTGCGATCCAGATTTGGTAAAATTAACCATAACACCAGAACTGAATTATTCGATAAATTATACAAACGACTTTGAAACAATAATACATTTATACGAACTTAAAGAAGGAAATACTTATGTGATAAATGTTTCAAAAATAATTTATCCACAGAATATTTGTTTTGCGGTTACTGGTGATATAAGATATGATACTGTTCCTTACGAAGATGTAGATCCAGACTTTATCGAAGTATTAAAAGAAATGAAGGAGAGCGGTGGCACAATATTTTTTACACCGTTGCTTGGTGATATTATCGCTGGAGGTGGTTACTTATCATCGACTGATATAGTTACTTCAACTATGCATAGCAAATTATGGAATACGTTATTATATAGTGGTGTGTTTGTCGGTGTAGTTGGAAATCACGATATGGCACGTGGTTCGAGTAATGGTTATTCTGAAAATTTATGGAAGCAATATTGGAAGTTGCTGAACTTCACATGGGAATGGGGTAAGTGGAAATTCATAAATGTGGACACTTATCGTGATGATGGAACCGCACCATCTGAAACCTCGGCTGGTGGATTTTTATTTGGTAGTAATTGGAATTGGACTTATAATGAAATAACTAATAGTGGTGATAAATACTTAGTTGTTATGTTTCATCAACCGGTTTATGATGTGGATGATACTTGTAATAAATGGCAAGATTCTACAAACTGTGCTAACATGCGTTCGATGTTGGAAAATAATGGTGTTAAACTTGTTTTGAATGGTCATGATCATGCATATAAGTTAAGTGTACATGGAAACACAACATATCTTATAGAGGGACGTGGAGGTGCAGATTTATTTTCAGGTGTGAACTATCACGGATTCAGTATGGTGTGTATATATGAGAATGGGTCATTTAATGTATACAAAATAGATACTGATGATGGTTACGATATAGATGTGAACTATACGGTGGCAAATGATTACACTAATGATAATATAACTGCAACTATAATAAACGAACATCCATTTGCGTTTCCAGTTACTGTTAAATTTAGAGTTCCGGGAAATAAAAGTTATGATGTATCTGGTGCAGATTGGTACTATGAACTTAATAATTCGTTTGGTAAAGTTATTATCGCAACAAAGATCGTCACTGCAAATTCAACATATAATATATCCGTAACTAAAAAATCAGAGTTTAATATAGTATTTAAATCAAAAATCCCTGCAGACATAACATCAGTAAACATTTTTCTACAAGATGGTTTGAATATATCTTATGATGTAACTGTCGATGGTTATAATATTTCCTCAGTGAAACTATACTACAAAACCAACTCAACAAACACACCAGATGACTGCTGGGTGTTCGTAAACGGAACATGCTTATACGATAGTTTTGTAAGCATGGACTACAACTCAACGGACGGAACAACATACAAGTGGATTCTTAACGACTACCACGTCTATCCCGGAATATATCTTATCAATGAGGATCAAATGATTTCGACACAGCACAATTACTACCTGCTCAACAATCCGAACAAATACATAAAAGTGAAGTTCGAAAACATTTCGAACATATCGCAGTACAATTACATAGAAATGATGGTCAACTCATCAGGAACGCAGAGCCTGAGGGTTTACTACTGTAACGAATCTTACACCAGCGGAAACCCGGAGGCGAGCCCGTACTGTACCAATTTCTACAATCTCGATCCGGACACCCCGATAAATCACACGCATTCGCAGTATTCGTTCCACGTCATAATACCGTTTCCGATAGACACTGAAACCGGAGAAATAAACGGAATAAAGGTAACATCAACCGGTTACATACTCCTGAGGGGTAGA
>QMTT01000113.1 GCA_003663565.1 Thermoplasmata archaeon | reverse complement strand
TAAAGTTTGAAATCACAAGAAGGCCCAACAAGGGTCCTGTAAGCGTTGTTACAATTCACGACTCATGATGTGGTGAATATTATGATGAGTGAGAAGACAAATCCCCAAAAGGATACGAAAGAAGGGACATATGATGTCATATATAAGCATATAATGAACGTGATAGATTCACTCCTCGATACAATGTATTCTAATAAGGCAATCCTAAACACGATAGCCGAGCTGGTAGAAGTCAGAGAGCCCATAAGGCTCCAAGAGAACACCTACTGTAGCTTTGCAGTAGACGGAAGCATGGGTTATGTCACGACACCATCCTTCGTGGTGTACACCGTAAGGGGAGCGGCTGTACCGATGAACATTAGCGAGAGATCTAAGATCGCCGAGAATACGTTCTTAATGATTCCCTCGAGAAATGTGAAAGATCGTGTACTCACCAAGATGTCGACATTAGAAGCCTTTATGGGACTTCTTGCAGTAGAGAGGATGTCAAACGTAGAAGACATGAAAAAAGTACTCCTTGTTGATGGTCTCATAACCACGCCTATATATGTCGTCCTCAGGAACCTTTATTCAAGATTGCATATTCATGGTGACATGTCCACAAAAGAAGATCTAAGAAGAGTCATGAGAGAAGCATATGGTGAGATAAAAAAACACTGGGAGCTCATAGTTGAGTCCTTTAAGGGAGATCAACTCCTGACTCCAAATAAAGAAAGAGCAACCCTCTTTTACTCTGAGGGTGGAAAATATGAAGTTCTAAAGAAATTACATGAGCTTATATTAGGAATAAGGGAAGAAGAAAAAATATCATATGAAAAAGATAATAGAGAAAGTACTATAAGGGATGCAATGCTCGAGACTGCGTTGTTCGTTCTAGAGTCTGTTGAAAACCTAGTTCTTAGAGATCTCCTTTTAGAAAGAGCAAGGGAGAATAGTGTAGCTATTATAGGAATTGCAAAGAGCGGTTTTGGATACTCTCTTAGAGGGTTCTTAAGAGTTATAAGGAACCTAAAGCTCTCAGGAGAAACTTCTTTAAAAGCCTTCGAGGAGGATCCTAACAAAGTCTTCGGAATGACAGATATGATGCTTGTCATAGGGCTTATTGGGGAAAAGGATACCAAATATATTTACTCGCCTCTTTTCCATGCATACTATGAGGAACCTAGGACCTTAAGGATATACACGACTGCAGAGATCTTAAAAGATCCGTTCAAACATGTATCAGATGTTGCGAGAATAGCTACGGAGATCACTAGGGAAACAAGAAAGCTGAAGGATCTAGACTCTGTGGTCAGTGTCCTCAAAGATAAGACCTTGGAAAGAGAGTTCTACGTTGGTTATGCAAGATTTGCATCATATCAAAGGCCGTATAAGTTCGAAGTCCTTGCTAACGGAAACTCCTTTGAGGATCTCATGAATTGGCTCTACTCTATGAGTATTTCTGGGTATCCAGAGCCCCTGAAGTTAGCAGACACGTTATCCCATAGGCCAAAGAGGGCCATGAGTGGCTTTTATGGGGTCTTGATGGATTTCATTAAAAAATACTCGAAACACTCAGAACACTCAGATATAAATATAGATATAATATTGAGACAGATCATGGAACCATACCGCAGTCATTTGCCCTCTAGAGGAGGAAGTTTTGAGAGCTAAGGAGGTGAAATGCTTTATGGATGCTAAAAGACTTCTCGAGATCATAATCTCGCGGAGGAGTATAAGAAAATATAAAGACGCTCCTGTAGAAGAAGAAAAGATCAGGATGCTCCTTGAAGCAGCCAGATGGGCTCCCTCTGCTGGAAACTTACAACCATGGTACTTCTTAGTTGTGAGGGATAAGAGGACAAGGGAAATGCTTGCAGAAGCTGCATACGGACAAACATGGATGGTAGAAGCACCAGTGCACATAGTGGTCTTTGCTGATCCTGAGAGGTCTGCCTATAGATATGGAGAAAGAGGCCGAACGCTTTATTGTATACAGGATACTGCTCTTGCAATTCAGAACATGATGCTTATGGCCCATGCACTTGGTCTTGGGACATGTTTTGTCGGCGCATTTGATGAGAGAAGCGTTTCAAAGATATTATGTGCTCCAAGACACCTGAGGCCTATCGCTATAATAACTGTTGGATATCCCGCTGAATCTCCAGAACCAAGGCCCAGAAGACCATTAGAGGAAATTGTCAGTGAGGAAAGCTTCTGTTAGAAGAGTATCTCGTACTTTATTCCTAGGTCCTTTGCAAGATCTTTTAATCTCTCTTTAAGCCATAAATAATAATTAGATGCCATAAAAGCCTTATAGTTATCGACGACAAAGCGTGGAAGCTTTTTCTCCATACTCTGCCATGTATAAGGTTTTACGTTCAGCTTGTCAAAGTAATAGATGTCTGAAAACTCGATAGTATTCTCTATAAGCTCTTTGATGTCTACTATCTCTGTTCCTGGCATTATGGGCCCTATAAAAACAAAAGTCTTCATTCCAGCATCCTTGATACGCCTCAATGATTCAATTCTGGCCTTCACAGGAGATGCCCTAGGTTCAAGCATGGCTCGAATAGACTCACGTGGTGTGATTATTGTGAACCCAACTGTGATATCCGAAAAACGACTAAGGATATCAATGTCTCTTGTGACAAGTGCAGATTTCGTCTGGATAATGATTGGCCAATCGTATTCTGCTAGAAATTCCATAAGTTTTCTTGTGAGTTTCCTAGTGTTCTCTATGGGCTGATAAGCATCTGTCAGTGACGAGAAGTAAATGTTACCGGGATCCTTGTACTTTATTTCATTTTTGAGCAATTCCAATGCGTTTTCCTTAATGTAAACATAATCTCCCCAAGGCTCTCGTACTCCGTAGATCCTTCTCGTATAGTAGTCCGCGTAACAATATACACAAGCGTGAGAACACCCCACATAGGGATTTATTGTATAATCAGCGATGTAACTTGAGTTCAAGATACTCCTGACCCGTATATTTTGGATCCTCATTCATGACACCACGGTATGCTAAATATAAATATAATGAGGTGTAACTAGTTTAAAGTAGTGCGTTAGAGATAGGTTCCTGGTGGATATAACATGAAGAAACTGCTGTTCATGACGCCTAAAAGCCTTGAGGTAAAAAGGATAGATATTATTGACATAAGCAATTATATTTATAGAAAGCTCTCCGAGGTTATTCCGAGAATTTCTAAGACAGAGCTCTTTGGTTCAAGCCCTCCAGAGGTCTTCATAGGGAGGGTTGGGTATCCACGTGTGTTCATAGGCCCCCTAGTTCCCCCTGAAACGGGAAGTACTGAAATATTAGGCTTAACAGAGCTCTGGTTTGGGAGAACTCTGGAAGAAATAATAAACATGAGACTCAGCATGGTTCGTGGAAAGACTCCTACAAACATAAAGGATCTTGACAACAGACTTGTCCTTGAACTACATGATATGCTACTCTCTAGGAAAGCCGTTGACACAGAAATAAAATTCTCAAGGGCTCCTAGAGGAATCGTGTTCTCATTTGACACTCAGCCCTTTGGCCCATCAGCTCCTATAGAGAACTTCAGAGCATATCCTAGCACTTCTGATCATGTGCTGGAGAAGGCATATTACGATACAGACCTTAAGGCTGAAAATGCCATTTTGAAGTTGTATTTCTCTGGAGAGCCTGTGTCCAGGATACAACAGGCACTCAGTGCTGGGATGTTAGGAACTGCAAGATATAGAAAGCTCGTACCAACGAGGTGGTCGATAACTGCTGTTGACGATATGATCTCAAAACACCTTTTAGATCACGTGAAGAAATATCCTCTAATAAACAAATATCAAGTCTACTATCTTGAGTACCTAGACAATAGGTGGATCATAGTCCTCATGCCAAGGCCTTGGGAATACGAAAGCATAGAAGCGTTCCTCCCAGGAACCATTGACGAAAGGTATCTTGCCATAGGAGGTGACTATGAGTCATATCTTGGAAGGAGTGAATACGCTAGCATTGGAGGTTGCTATTATGCCGCGAGACTTGCCATAGCAGAGAAGCTCTACAAGGAGAGACGTCAGGCTGCAGCCTTGGTGCTTAGAGAGGCACATCCAGGATATAAGGTTCCAGTGGGAGTCTGGAATGTCAGGGAGAGCGTGAGGAATGCCCTCAGACAGAGACCTGTCAAACTTGATTCTATAAATGACGTCCTGGAATTCATCTCGAACAAGATGATAGTACCTATAAAAATATGGATAAAGCAGAGTACTCTCCTCAAGAAGGTTCTCACTCAGAGAACCCTTTTTGATCTCAAGAGATAACTCTATGTTCATTTAGTTATTTTCTTTATTAACGTTAGGAACTCCTCTAGGAACACTTCTACGTCATCCTTAGTGTTGTATAGATGAGGGGAGACCCTTATTCCATAGACACCAAGTGATCCTCTGTGACTAACTGATATTCCACTCTCAGAGAGCTTTCTCCATATGATCTTTTCCTCATCAAAGCTGAGACCAGTCTTTATTGTTACGATAGGAGACCAGAGTTTCATATTGTCACTGTAACCTACGAGACTTAATCCTGCTTCTAGAACTGTATCCACGATAATTCTCTTAAGTCTAAGGTTGTGCTCTGTGATCTCCTTCATCCCTATGTTATTTAAGATTTTAAGAGCACCTAAAAGTGCTCCTGCTAATATGTATGGTG
>QMTT01000112.1 GCA_003663565.1 Thermoplasmata archaeon | reverse complement strand
CCGTAATGCCTGTACTTCACGCAATAGGCACCCTCTTCAGAGCAGTTCCAGTCCAGAAGTTCATCCGCCCGTTCATCTCCTTCTTTATCCTGCTCTTTCAGCAGTGACGCTCCGTTAGTATCATAAAGTTCGATAACAATATCGCAATTTGCCTCCAGATTGCTGGCCTCAATCACATAATTCTGCCCAGCCAGTCCGTAAAATTTTATCCAATCCTCGTCTCCTGTATCGTGAAAATTATGACGCTGGGGAGCCTCGGCGTTTATGACTATGACCTTTGCCTGAGTAAAGACATCGTCGTCTTCATATTCGTCGGTCAGTTGTGCCCCGGTTATGGAAGCTGCAAAGATAACCCAGGATGCAATTGCAATAATGCGGATGATTTTACAAAGTTTTTCTTTTACATTCATTTTCATTTCCTTTTAATTTTTTATATTTATATAGGCATTAACATAAAGTTTGTCCGGAAGGAGTGCAAAAATTGAGCGAGGGCAGCAAGCGGTTTTTTGCATATCGCATGAGACAAAAAACCGCTCCGGGACAACGCTTCCGGCGGGCGGTTCCCATAAAGTTTGTCCGGAAGGAGTGCAAAAATTGAGCGAGGGCAGCGAGCGGTTTTTTGCATATCGCATGAGACAAAAAACCGCTCCGGGATAACGCTTCCGGCGGGCGGTTCCCTGCCGGGCGGTTTTTTGCATATCGCATGAGGCAAAAAACCGCTCCGGGATAACGCTTCCGGCGGGCGGTTCCCTGCCGGGCGGTTTTTTGCATATCGCATGAGGCAAAAAACCGCTCGCTGCCCTCGCTTAATTTTTGCACTCCTTCTTTCACAGCGGCAACAGCATTCCGGCTCGGTATCTACATGGATTAGCAATAAGAAAAGGATTTTATGTCTGAGCAGACCGAATTCTTTTCTTGTCGCTAATCCTGTGGATAAAAGGTGGAACGCATCAAAAAGTTCCGCTTCGCTCCAAGTCAGTCTTGTTATCCCAGTTCATATCGCCCTTGTCCGGTTCTATTACATACTGAGCCGTTGAGATATTACTTTCCTTCCCCCATTCGGCTTGGTAAGCCCTGGCTCTGAGGATCGTGGTCTCAGAGACAGATACGGGCGCGGCGTATCCCAGTGAGAGTTCTGTCGGATCGGAGCCGTCCATTGTGTAGCGTATGACAACATCCGGTGTGATGCATGAGATTTCAACATTCTGTTCCTCGCTGTATGTTCCGGGATCGGGGAGGAATGTCGGCATGGCTCGGTGCCGTCCGTGGTGTAATGAATCGTTGCGCCGGATGTGGCGCATGAGATTTCAACGCTCTGTGCCGAGGTGTATGTTCCCGGTTCCGGTGAGAACACCGGTGCAGCAACTGCTGCCGTGACGGACTGGCTCACCCGGGTTCCCGCGGGCAGGGATATGCTCCCCTCTGTGTCCATGACATAGACAGCGATATCATACATGCCCACGACTGAGAAATCCTCATAAGTTTCCTCGTATCTGTCCGCATCCGGATTACGGACAAGTTCCACAGCCGGCATGTCCGTGACAGAGCATTCGGAGGTTTCCTGAGTGCCTTCCGGAGGACGGATCACCGCCCACACTTTGGATATCTCGCCTGTCGTGGTCACGTCTTCCGCTCAGATGACAGCCGAGGCGTCTCCGTTCAGTGTCAGCTCAGGCGACACAGAGCCGATAATCGGATCATCGCCTGCCAGCATGATCCCCCACCCGATTCTGTGGTCTCCGGCTATTTTCCCGTCCGGCTTCTCATTCCCGATGCCGTTGCCGTTGTCATCCAGATGGGGGGTCTGTTCCGTGCCTGATGAGTGAAGGTGAGAGCGTTGTAAGCCGCCTTGGCGTTTTTCTCCAGGGCCGGCCATACCGGGTCGGACCGGGATCCTCCGATCACGATGACCGTTCTGCGTCTCAGCGGATTGTCCACCGACACCGTGGTCAGTTTCGGAACCGAGGTGTTTCCGATCCTGTCTCTGGCATAGACCGCTATCCGGTAAGTGCCGGCGGTGTTGAATTCGTCGTATGTGTTCTCATACCGGCCGCCGCCCGCGGGCATCAGATCGGTCTGGGGCAGTTCCTGAACAGGGCTGTCCGATGATTCCTGATGATAGTTGGGCGGTCGGATCACCGCCCACACGCGGGCGATTCCGTCATCGTCCGTCACCTCCGAGGCGTGCAGAAGTGCGGAGGACGTGCCGCTGACAAGCTGATCCGGTGACATGCTTCCGATTACCGGGGCGTTTCCCTGAATCACTGTTCCGTTGCCGATATAAATGTTTCGGCACAGGCTCATGTCTTCGGGTTCGTTTCCCACCCCGTTTCCGTTTGCATCCGCAAGCGGATGCTGAAACTCCGTGGGGCTTCCCATGGCCCGGTCTGAGAGATCGAAAGCATCTCGGATATCCAGACCGTTGAAGATGTGGGTCCAGAAATAATTTGAGAAGGATATTGATCCCTGAGTCACGAAATAGGCGGGCTCGTCAGCGGATGCGCTGGCGATGACGATCCGTTCTTTGTCTGCCGGAGGTATGAGGGCAGAAAACTGCCGGAATGACACGCGTCGTAAACAACGATCACTCTGCCGGAAATGCCTTCCTGAAGGCTATCCAGCCATGAATCCAGATCTGCTGCGGAGAGGGTTTCCGTGCCGCTCATGCGGAATGTGCCTTCTCCGCCGTGGTTCCCGGCATCTGCCACATAAATATTCCCGAAGGTATCTGTCGTTATTCCTTCAGGCCAGTCAAATTCTCCGGGCCCGGTACCATAACTTCCCATTTTTTTTATAAAAGTTCCGTCAGAGTTGAATACCTGGATGCGATTGTTCCCACTATCCGACACATAAATATTGCCGTCTTTAGCAACAGTAATCCCTTCTGGAAGAAAAAAGTTTCCATCCTCTGAACCTTCGCTTCCCCACTCTTTTAGTATCTCTCCATCTGAATTAAGTTTTTGGACACGGTGGTCATGTGAAGCAGATACATAAATATTTTCGTTTTCATCCACAGTCATTTCAAGATAACCAAAATAATCAAGATCCCCGGAACCGTATCTTCCCCACTCTGTAACAATCTCTCCGTCGATTGTGGCTTTCAGAATGTGGTGGGCTGTATCTGCCATATAGACATATCCGCTTTTACTCACTGTCGCGGCCAGAGGCTTGTTAAAATTCCAATGAAAATATCCGTAAGCTGCCCAACTGGTGATGAAATTCCCATCCGGGCCAAGCTTCTGAATACGGCTGTTACCCGCATCCGTCACATAAATATTTCCATTTTCACTCACTGCTATTCCTGCGGGAAAGTTAAAGAAGGCGGCACCACTGCCGGCATCCAGTTACGTAACCACCTGTCCGGGCACATATACCTGCTTATACAACGACGAAAGCAGGTCCGCCTTTCCGATACGTCCCAGATACAGCAGCACAGATGTGTCACAAACAAGAGACTCTTTATCCATCGCCTGCTTCCCTCCGCAATTCCTCCGCTGTGATCTGTGACACCGGAATGTCATACTCCGAACACAGATCAAGGAACATCACACGGGGAATGCCCGCCATCAGTGACGCCGATCCGGAAGACAGCTTCCCGAGCCGGAACAGCATCAGGGCCGAATAAAGTCGTATGTCACGCCCATCTCCTCGGATGTGCGATTCAGTGTGCGGCGGATTTCATTCGGAATGTGAACAGTCAAAATATCTTCCATAACATTCTTCCTCCTTTCCTTCTTTTCTTCCCATGCGCTGGGCAGGTGAACCACCACGGCAACGGCAAAGATGTTATCGGATTCTTCAAGATATTCCACCCGGTCCCTGTAATCCGTGAGTTTAACCGAGGGAAAACGGAATTCCGTGTGGCATCTCCACAGTCCGTGGGAATATCCGGTGGGATGCCACTCGGAATTATTATCCGCAAGTATCTCAGCGGGCCGATTTACATGAGCAGAGGATATTCAGGCTCAGTTCAGTTTCGCCTCGATTTTCTTGAAGATGCTTTTCAGCTCGTCAAGGTTTTTGCCTTCAAGCTCCTCCTCGGAATAATCGGAGAGTCTGAGTATTCGCTGAGCCATCAGTATTTCACCTATTAATCTCTCCTGTTCCCTTCCCACAGGTTCAGCAGCCTTGATATACGGACGTTCCTCAAAAATGCTTTTCAGTTCGTCAAGTTTTTTGGCTTCGAGCTCCTCCTCAGAATAATCGGGGAGCCTAAGTATTCGCTGGGCCATAAGTATTTCACCGATTAATTTCCCTTTTTTCATACCGATACGCTCGGCAGTTGTGACATATCGCATCTTACGTTCCTCCTCGAATTCCATAATCTCCTGATGATAATCGTCTTCCAGTTCTTTGGGCAGCACCATGATCCAGTCGATGAAACGGTACAGGCTGACAATGTCCTTTTTCTCAAAACCCCGGTCATACAGGGTCTGGTCAGCCTCGCCTTCTCCCGCCGCCGGGTCAGGTTGTCCTTTTTTGTCTCCAGAGTCCGCAGGTGAACCGCCATGACAACGGCGAAAATATTGTCGGATTTTTCAAAATCCTCAACCCGGTCCCTGTAATCCGTGAGTTTAACCGAGGGAAAACGGAATTCCGTGTTGCATCCCCACAGTCCGTGGGAATATCCGGTGGGATGCCATTCCGGATAATCATCCGCAAGTATCACAAGACTGGCAACCGGCCGTTTAT
>QMTT01000111.1 GCA_003663565.1 Thermoplasmata archaeon | reverse complement strand
TGGCAGTATAATATGTCTTATGACCTGCCATTTACTCATCCCAAGGGACAATGCAGCCTCTATCTGTCCGCTTTCTATAGCTTTAAATGCTCCCCTAAGATACTCTGCCTGATATGCAGCACTATTTAGCATCATTCCCAAGACTGCTCCCCAAAAGACATTCAAAACAAACTGTGGGTAGTACTTACGAATAATCATTGGGAGACCAAATGCAATTATATACAGCTGGAGAAGCATTGGAGTACCTCTTATTAACTCTATATATGCTATAGATATCGCCTTAGATATGGGACCACCATAAGATCTTGCTATTGCAAGGAGGGTTCCTAATATAAAACCTCCCAAGAAACTCAATATCGTTATTTCTAATGTCACTAAAAGTCCGTGAAGTAGTTCAGCATAAAACTCCATCATGATCCACCCTCTGAGCCTGCATAGAGCTCAAAGATCCTTTCTAGAAACGCTTTTGTCTCGGGCTTTTTGGGATTGTATATGACGTCTTTTGGTGGACCAGATTCCCAAATGACACCATCATAGAAGAACATGATCTCATCGGCGACACTGAGTGCAAATCCTATCTCGTGGGTGACAACAAGCATTGTCACGTTTCTCTTTGCAAGATCTTTCATAACGTCTAAAACCTCTCCAACGAGTTGAGGATCCAATGCCGATGTAGGCTCGTCAAAGAGTATTATTTCTGGATCCATTGCCAAGGCCCTTGCAATAGCAACCCTCTGTTGTTGTCCTCCAGAAAGCTGTGCGGGATATTTATGAGCATGCTCTTCCATTTTTACCATTTCAAGGGCTTTGTAAGCCTTTTCCGTAGCCTCTTCATCGCTCATTTTTTTGACTATTTTTAGACCTATTTTTACGTTCTCTAGAGCTGTCAAATGTTTGAAAAGGTTAAAATGCTGAAAAACGAACCCAATCTTTGATCTTACACTCTTTATGTCTATATCATCCGATAATATGTTTACACCATTGAAGTAGATCTCCCCTTCGTCAGGCTCTACAAGCCTGTTTATGCACCTAAGCAGCGTGCTCTTACCTGCTCCAGAAGGTCCTATTATGACCTTAGTCTCTCCCTTATTGATCTCAAAGCTAACTCCCTTTAACACTTCCAAGCTTCCGAACTTCTTTTTCAGGTTTACTACTTTAAGTAAGGGCTCAGGCACGCGTGACACCACCGCCGAGTCCTATTATTTGATATTTCTTTCCCAGATATCCAGCGAGATACCCTATAGAAAGCACTATCACAAGGTATATCAGAGCAGCCATTCCATAATACAAAAAGGGCCTTAGATAATATGATACAAGGTATCTGGCTTGTCTTGTGAGCTCGACCACCCCTATGGCTATTGCAATAGATGTATCTTTTAGTACTATCGTGTACTCGTTCATCCACCCAGGTAAGGCTATTCTCAGAGCTTGTGGCAGTATAATATGTCTTATGACCTGCCATTTACTCATCCCAAGGGACAATGCAGCCTCTATTTGACCCTCTTCAACAGCTTGTATGGCTCCCCTAAATATCTGCGACTGATACGCGGATGACCTTATGCCCAGGCCCACGATTGCTGTGGTAAAGGGATCCATTGAAAACCCTGTTATCGATGGAATGGAGTAATAGAGGATAAAATATATCACGAGCAAGGGAATACCTCTAATCGCATTTTCATAACCCATAGCTATGTATCTAAGGACTTTCCCCCCATATACCTCCATGATGGCTATTAGCAATCCTATAATCATTCCTAAGAATATTGATAATAGAGAAAGCTCCAATGATACTTTTGCTCCTTCTAGAAGAAGCTTTAGGGCTTCTTCAAGTGCTATCGTCATTGAGATCGCTCCTCCAAAAAATGAAGTATAGGAGGAGGAATCAGCTAGAAGATCCAAAATACTTCTCTATCAGTTGGTTCCACTCATTGGAGTTCATTATTTCTTGAAGTGCTTGGTTTATCTTGTTCAGAAGTTCCGTATTACCTTTCTTGACAGCTATACCATATTGTTCTCCTGTTTGGAACACATGGACAATCTCAACATCATATTGCTGAGTAAATCTTTGTGCCACTGGAGTATCTACAACAATGGCATCTATCTGACCTGTGATCAATGCCTGAAGGGCCTCAACGTACGTTGGATATTCCTTTATGGTAGCATTTTGACCGACGTTTTCCTCTACAAATATTGCTCCTGTAGTTCCTGTTTGTACGCCAATTGTCAATCCATATAAGTCCTTGATATCGTTAATAGTTATTCCAGACCCTTTTCTAATGACCACCGCCTGATCAGCACTCCAGTATGGTATACTGAAGTCTACCTCCTGTTTTCTTTTCTCTGTTATTGTTATTCCAGCTATTGCAACGTCAATCTGCCCTGCATCCAGGGCAGGTATTAACGAGTCAAAGTCCATATCCTTTATTTCAACTCTGTCGTATCCCAACCTCTGTGCTATGAGTTTTATCAATTCTATATCAAATCCAACGATCTCTCCTGTGTTTGGATCTTTGTATTCAAAAGGTGGAAAGTCTGCGCTTGTTCCTACTACTAGAACCATTTCTTCTTGTTTTTGTACACAACCTAGTAATCCCGTAAGGAGCAATATCACAGCAAGTGGAATAGCCCACCTATACTTCATTTGAAACACCTTCGCAACCTAAACATGTTCTCTTTTAAACATTAGATATGTTTTCATCAACTCATGGAAACACAGCTTATGTCTTCTGAGGTTCGGTGGTGGTTCTCCCCCTTTTTGGATCATCGGGAGTAAGTCATCGGTCATGGGAGATCCTCCTTTTAGTGCTTCATCCCCTCCCCACAATACCTAGGGAAAGGATCTGTCAATGCCCATATGTATCCACGCAAACGTTTAACAGCCTCGCAAGGTATGTTCGCTCTTTGAAGCTCCTTTAGGGATCTCAGGAACTCCAATGCATTTAAGGATATCTTTTTAAAGATAAGAGTCTTATTTGGAAGTTTTCCTAAGGCTACAAAAATTATTTAGTCATTATTCATATATATACCTTCTGTTTTCTTGCGATCTCTTTTTCGCATTTTATTGCATTTTATTTAGAATACTGAAACAAAAGTCCTCGAAATGACTAAAAGCTAGTGTAAAACTGTCCCTAGAGAAACATTCTCACGAAAAGTTCATCTGACAAAAACAAGCGTTGTTCCTCTTCCCGGCTATGGTTAGCTTTTGCTAACTATAGCTGGGAAGAGGATCAATGTATAAACCAAGATAGATAAAAAGAAAATGAGAAAAGTATATATATCTAGTCAGCATAAGATAATATTGCGGTGTGTTCTAGAGAAGCCCCCCGAGCCGCCGCCCCCGATGACGCCGGGGCTCTGAAGGGTCTCCTTCTTCTTGGGCCCCGGCGAATAATATCAATTGTGTATTCTTTCTTGGCGCTTTCTTTTCTTTTAGAGGTAAAAGCCCTTGTTATGATAAGTAGCCGTTTTGGTTATCCGCTACTTTTGGAGCACGCGAGACTATCGTAGCGGATAACCAAAACGGGAACGGAGACCGAAGGAGATAGGGACTATTAGTCTACGCGAGGGCCTCTTCTTATAAGCAGAGGAAGGACTTGAAGTTTGCAAGGATATTAAGGGACATTTCTTTTAATAGTTAGATATGGGAATCTTGTCTAACACTCAAATGTTATAATGTACTGAAGACTACAGCTTCAATCAACATGTCGTTTCAAGCTGTTTTTGTTTTGTGATAATTTGTAAAATTTGTAAAAATGGTAGAGAATATATAAAGGGTGTTGTGATTGTTATCGTGATCAGTGGAGAAATCAAAGACTCCTGGTACTACCGTGAAGGCAGTTGGATCCCAAAGAGTTAAAGGTTAGAGGTCTCGAGGGATGAACTCCCGATGAAGGGCGATGAAGACCAATCCCTATGGGATCATGGCAATAGAGAGGCGGGAATTGGGATTAAAATTCCACAAGATTATACTAACTTTCCTGTGGGGAGGATCCTATCCTTTTGGAGGGAGTATCATGGAAAAGATCTTTGCACCATGGCGAATAAGGTATATAAAAATGTCTAAGGAAGAAGGGTGTATATTCTGTAAGTTTCCCAAGGAAAACAAGGACAAAGAACGTTTAATACTTTTCAGAGGAAGAAAGGGTTTCATAATAATGAACGCATACCCATATAATCCTGGACACGTAATGATAGTCCCATATAGGCACGTTCCTTCTCTTGAGGATCTCACAGACGATGAGCTTTTGGACCTTATGAAGCTTACCAATATAGCTATACGAGCTATAAGACTTGTAATGAACCCTGATGGCTTTAATGTTGGGATAAACCTTGGGAGGGTTGCTGGTGCGGGTGTGGAGGATCACGTTCATATTCACGTTGTACCTCGATGGAATGGAGACACGAACTTCATGCCAGTATTAGCTGATGTTAAGGTTATATCACAGGCTCTTGAGGAGGCTTATGAAGAGCTTAAGAAGGGACTTGAAAAAGTGTTGTCTGAATACAAATACTAGATCATGTGAGTTGCCCGTACTTCAGTGCGGGCTGTTTTGTAGATGGTAAAAAAGCGTAAAGTTTGACACTCATGGTCCCCTGCAATTTTAAAACATTCTCAGAGCTTATTTCATTATAATGTGATGATCCCCCGATATGTGGGGCTCGCGTGCTTCCGAGAACCCTCCAATGAAGCCAAG
>QMTT01000110.1 GCA_003663565.1 Thermoplasmata archaeon | reverse complement strand
GACTTTCAACCACCACCGAAAGCCATAGAAGCCCTTGCAAGAGCTGCTAATGAGGGATGGAACAAATATACCTCAACATACGGAATACCTGAGCTCAGAGAAAAGATAGCAGAATATTTCCTATCTAAGTACGGAGACTACACAATGGACAATGTTCTTATAACAATAGGAGGATCCCATGCCCTTTATATAGCCATTATGAGCCTTGTGGATAAAGGTGATGAAGTTTTAATCCCTGACCCAGGATTCGTGCTTTATGCACCCCATGTAATGCTTGCTGAGGGGAAGCCTGTCTATTATACTCTTAAGATTGAGAACGACTTCAGACCAGACATAGAAGAACTCAAGCAACTTGTGAGTAAAAAGACTAGGGCTATCATAGTTAACAGTCCAAATAATCCAACAGGAGGGATGCTTGAAGAGGAGGATGTTAAAGCGATTGCAGATCTAGCAGAGGACTACGATTTTTACATCATAAGTGACGAGGTATACAACGTATTTGTCTATGAGGGAAGACATGTAAGTTTCTTGGAGCATAGTGACAGAGTACTGTACCCGATGTCCTTCTCTAAGGTATATGCTATGACTGGATGGAGGATTGGGTTCCTAGCAGCACCAAAGGAATTCATAGATCAAGCAATGAAATTGGCTTATTATACTATAGCATGTCCATCAGCACCCATACAAAAGGCCTTATTAGATATCATTGGTGATCCAGAGGTAGAAGAATACGTGAGGAACATGATATCTGAGTTCAAGAGACGCAGAGATTATGTGTTTAAGAGATTGTCTGAGATTCCTCACATAACAGTCTCGAAACCAAAGGGAGCATTCTATGTGCTACCAAAGTATGATCTTGAGATCCCCTCTGAGGAGCTCGCGATGAGAATACTACGAGAAAAGGACGTTGCAGTAACACCTGGAAGTGCTTTTGGACCACATGGTGAATATCACTTCAGGATCTCTTTTGCTACAAGTATGAAACAGCTGGAGATAGGTCTTAATAGACTTGAGGAATTCTTCTTCAACATTTAGCTCTTCTAGCTCTTTCATTACTTTTTGTTATAAAAGACATCTTGTTCTTACCTAAAAACTTTTAAGTTTCATCCCACGATACTCTTCTTAGTTAGCACCAATTCTACTTGAGGGAGCTCGGCATGGCTCTTATATTCAAAGTATCAGAGGTGGGCATCGAGGAAGCAGTCATAAAAGCTGCTAAGATAATTAGAAAAGGGGGTATTGTGGCATTTCCTACGGAGACCGTTTATGGACTAGGAGCGAATGCCCTTGATGAGGTCGCAGTGAATAGAATCTTCGAGGCCAAAGGAAGGCCTCCAGATAACCCTTTGATAGTCCATGTCTCGTCTATAGAGCAAGTTGACATCCTTTGGAGAAATGTCCCAGAAATCGCTTATAAGCTAATGGAGACGTTCTGGCCGGGACCGTTAACTATAGTGCTACCGAAAAGGGAAATAGTGCCATACAACGTTACTGGAGGGCTTGACACAGTAGCCGTGAGAATGCCCAAAAACGCGATCGCTCTGAAACTAATAGAGTGTTCTGATGTTCCTATTGCAGCACCATCTGCTAATAGGTCAGGAAGACCTTCTCCCACAAGGGCAGAGGACGTGTTGGAGGATCTTGATGATAAAATAGACGCAATAATAGACGGAGGAAGGACTGAAATAGGTGTGGAATCCACTGTTGTAAGTTTAGTACATGATCCTCCTGCGATTTTAAGACCAGGAGGTCTTCCAATAGAGGAAATAAGGAAAGTAATACCTAACGTAGTGATACATCCAGCAGCCTTAGGTAAGTTTACAGGAAGACCTGAATCTCCAGGAATGAAGTACAGGCACTATGCTCCATCAGTTCCTCTTATTCTTGTCTCTAAGGATAAGCTCTTAAAAACTATTGAGAAATACTCACTGCAATACAATAAAGTGGGTTTACTTTCGCTTGAGTGTGTAAAACTAAGAAGGAGTAATATCATAGCAAGATGCTTTGATGGAGACATAAAGTCCATGGCTAAGGAGCTTTTTTCAGCATTAAGGGACTTCGAGAAGATTGATGTTGACGTGATTATAGCAGTTGAACCTCCTTTGGAAGGGCTTGGACTTGCAATATATAATAGACTTAAAAAGGCAGCATCCGAAGTCATATCCTAGGAGGAACTCCTGGTACCCTCTCGAAGAGCTGTACATCCTTTATGTGAGGTCTTCCAGTGATAAATCTTACTAAGCGTTCTATGCCTATACCTGCTCCAGCACTTGGCTTTAGGAGGTTTCTACTGGCAAACTCATAGTACAGGCCATAGTCCTTGGGGTTCAATCCATCTTTTAGCATTCTAGAACGTATACGCTCCCAGAGATACTCCCTTTCCCCACCAGATAAAACTTCACCATACCCTTCTGGAAGTATGAGATCATAGTTTCTATAGAATCCAGGTCTCTCAGGGTCTTCTCTATCGTAGAATTCTCTTGGGATACTCAGTACCCAAACAGGATCGTCAGCATTTAAGGAAACTTCATCTTCCCAATGGTCTCCATACTCGTTTAAGAGATCTTGGTAGTAGTATCTCTTAAATGGCCTCTTTGGAACCCTTAGATCCCTGTTAAGAGACGAAAGCTCTTCTGCGCATCTCTCTTTGATGTAGTTTATTAAAGACACGAACATGTCCTCAACAAGGTCAATGACATCTTCCATTGACGCTTCTTTCATCTCGAAGTCTAGCTGTGTGAACTCAAAGGCATGTCTTCCTGTTGAAAACTTCTCTGGAGGTTCAACTCTTATGTTTGGAGAAAGAATGAATACTTTTTCAAGCCCAAATGCTATTGCTATTTGCTTATGAAGGATCATACTGTGCATAAGCCTCATGTCACTTCCATATATTGTTACTTTGAGTGGCTTTATGCCAGAGGTTCTAGGATCTGGCCAAAGTGGATCGGTGATTGGAGATAATATGACTGGGAGGAGCCATCTAAAGCCCTTCCTTATGAAGTAAGATGTAAGGTGACTCAGTATCTCAGTCTGTATTTTTACTATAATTTCCTTGGTGTTGTGTATGACATGATCTATAACCATAGCCATGAGGATTTCCTCCCTTGTGTTGATGCGTTTATCTATGATGAACAATGGAAGAATTATATGAACTTTTTACAACAATACTCTGTATCTTATCTAAAATTAGACAATAAATATGTAAAAATATTGTAAGATATTCAAAAACTGATTACAACTCAGCAGCTAAGTATTTCCTTATTACTTCTTTAAGTGGCCTCATTCTCTCGAAGTATCTAAAAGCAAACCTTGCTACCGAATTATTAGGATTTATTTTTAGATACTCATCCAAGATATTATGTGGCTCGAAGTCAAAAAGGTTTCCTGTAATCGTTGCGTAAACGTTCGTCACCAGGAGAAGGATGGCTAAGTCCCATGCCATGAACTCCACATTGTTTGACCTTATTGCCTGCTCAGCATCTATTACAAAGACGTGATTTTTATCATCTAGCAAGAAGTTGCTTGGCTTCGTATCGCCTAGGACCCATCCCTCATTATGTATGAATGCCAATGCCTCGAATAATGGAAGGAAACCATCTAGCCCAATGTCATACGCAGTTCTTCCTTTAATGTATTCACGAACAATTATCAGTCGTGAATAATCCATTCCCAATATCTTCGGAACTTTTATCACGGGATGCTTTTTCTTGGACCATTCAGTGAAGAAGTTTACCTCTCTAAAGAATCTGGTTTTTGGATTTATTGAATACGGGTAAAAAACTAGTGTCGGTAGACTTATAAGCCACTTAAGAGACCACGGGCTCATGAAGCTCTTTATGACCTTTCCATTAAAAATTCTCGCCTGGTACACTTTGTCATCTCCTCACATATATGCGTGTAATCTATTATAATACATTAAACTAATGGCTAAGAAAGCTCGTCAACGTGTAGTATTTAAGAACTCTTTGAAGATAATGATATCCTTAGGAAGCCCTCTTTTTAACATTATGTGTGCTCAGGTGTTCTCTTTTTTCTTTAAGGTATGGATACCTCTTAACACTACCACACAATGTACACGTTATAGATACTTTTCCTCTGTTTATTCTCACTCTCGCAGTTTTTCCTGGTAGTAGGTACGCGTTGCACTTCTTACAAATGAATCTTTTGTAAATTCTTGGCATTTTATAGTTGTACTTCATGGCAATTCTCCTAGCAAGCTTAATGTAATCTCTCGCAAGATCAATCTCGTTACGTTCTGTAAACTCCTTTGCAAGGTTCATCAATATTTCTATCCTTTCACGAACAATCCTGTAAACCCACTTGAACCTTCTCCTTGGCATACTGTTCACTGTTTATAATTCACGGTCCCCTAGTGCATAACTGTGACCTACCCCGCCCTAAAGGGCGGGGCTTCAGGAGGAGTTTGGCCGTTCCTTAACGGAACGACCCTTATCCTCCTCGGCGGGGTCACGCCGCCACTACCGGGTATCCTTACGGACTCCTCGGCTACCTTTTTCAACAGGTTAATTGCGCCATTTACATCTGCATTTATGACAAGGCTACACTTCCTATAGACAAACAGACTATTTCGTTAAATAAATACAATAGTATTTTTCAGTAATCATGGAAACATTTAAATAGGGAAGGGATAGAATATTAAGTGAACTGCCTCGATGACGGCAGGATAGCCATCAGAGGCGAT
>QMTT01000109.1 GCA_003663565.1 Thermoplasmata archaeon | reverse complement strand
GGTTCTGTGGTGGCGATCAATGTCGCCTCCAATGACGTGCTGATCATGATGAGGCACGAGAGGGGGAAGCCCGTGCTTGTAGTCTCCGAAATACTCCAAATACAAAGCACGGGCAATCACTAAACCCAAATGAGCCAGAGGCTCAAACTAGGATGTGGGGGCTGTTTCGTAGATGGTAAAGAGCGTAAAGTTTGACATCTTTTGTTCTCCGCAATCTTTAAATATTCCTAAGAGTTCTCTCATTATAGTGCGGCGGTTCCCCGATATGTGGGGTCCCAAGCCCGAATGGGGAACCGCTAAAGCCGCGAGGATGTGGGGCTCGCCATACTCCCGAAAGCCAGCCAATGAAGGTTCTTACTCGAGGCTGGAAGGTCAGCCGTAACTTTTGCAGAGTTCGTAAATCTCGTTGCGGCTGACCAGAACGGAACCCCACTCTTGAGGTTTAGTATTATTGGGCTTATCCTATCAATGCCGGGGTAGCCTAGCCTGGTAGGGCGTCGGCCTGGAGAGCCGATGGGCGCAAGCCCGCCTGGGTTCAAATCCCAGCCCCGGCGCCAGTCTTGACTTAAAATTGTTTTGTCCTTCCGAGATTATTTGCTAAGGGTATCAAAATAAACATAGTGTACATCTCAAGGGATCTCTATCTTAAGTTTAAGTGTTTAACAAAAGAAAGTAATCCCTCAACGTCTTTTATCTCCCTTTTCGTGATGCTTTTTATGATTCTCCTATACCTATCCTCAACGCGAATTCCATAAGACTCTAAGAGATATCGTATCTCTTTATAGAGCCTTTCTCCCTCGTTATCCCAATCAGACAGTACTAAAACTCTTTTATACTCTAAGTAAACCTCGTCAATGAGCTCACTGAGCTTTCTCCCTTTTATAGTCTTTATAGGACCGTTAAAACCAAGCTTTCTTAGGGCTATTAGATCATTTTTTCCCTCAACTAGAATGAGAAGCTTACCCGATGAGTTCTCTGAAGATATCTCCTCAAGAGTTGTTATAAGGTTTTCAAAGGTCTTTTCCTCTCTTAAGTACTTTCTCGACTTCCTCAACGGTAGCACCCCTTATAAGAACGTATTTTTCTCTGGCCTGAAATCCGCTGACTATTATTGCCTCCTTAGCAAATAATTTTCTTAAGAACTTTTCAAGTTCCTTGTTGGCCTGTCCTCTTATTGGAGGAGCCTTTATCTCTACTAATAAGAACCTCCCATCTTGAGATAATCCTTTTATACGGTTTTTCTCCGCTCTTGGCTTTACCTTTACGTGAAGTATAACACCGTTTTGTGTTTCAGTATAGTAATCCTTGGACATTCTTTTTATTGCCTCCTTAATATAGTGCCCTTAGATAACTTAGTATATAACTTATTAAAGTATTAGAAGTGTGCGGTGCCCGACTGTCCCGACATCATCCCACTGGTGACGCACCAGTGGTCTGCCGGGGGCCCATAGGCACCATGTAGCCCCTGGCTTGCATCGCAGCTCATGCTTTTCGCTGCGACCTTCGTCCAGGGGCCCTCGTGCTTTAAATTACCTATATCACATATTTATTTTTTATGCGAAAGTTCTTTCATGATGAAACTAAAACATTTTTAGATCTTTTCTGTGAAAATGTGGGTGATAAAGTTTATGAAAAGACATTAGTATTCTATTAGCGTTGAAGTGATAGAAAATAGCAGAGGTGTAGACATCATGGTTCGCGTTTCTATGGAAGGAGCAGTTCTATCTCACATGACGAAGATTGCAGATGCAATTTCTGATGAGGTATACATGAAGTTCCTCGTAGATGGAATCAAAGTGATCGTGATAGATCCTTCTCTAGTGTCTGCAGCATATGTCACTATAGATGCAATGGCACTCCAAGAATACGATGTCCCAGAGGAAATAGACTTTGGTTTGAGTGTACAAGATCTTAAGAAGTTTGCAAGGTTTGTTAAGACTAAAGATGTTGTCTCAATTACATACGTTCCTGAAGAAGGTGCACTTAAGTTCAGCGTTCACGGAATACAGTACATGATGCCTATACTAACCATAGATGAATCAAGAAAGAGGGAGTTAAGCTTCGAATATGAAAATAAAGTCTCACTCTCCGCTGCCGAACTTGCTAAGGCTATACAACTTACAAAGGCTGTTGCAAAGAGCGTATCTCCAATAGTAAAGTTTAGACTAAGTCCAGAAGGTATAATAATTGAGGCCACGGGAGAAGGCTCTAGAAGTGTAAGATTTGAAAAGACAGCAACAGAGCTTCCAGAAATAGATGTCAAAGAGACTGTTACGGGAGATTTTATCATAGAGAACCTTGAGAAAATAATAAAGGCCGTTAAGGAGTCAACGCTTGTTACTATTAAACTTGCAAATGGTCGACCACTGTGCTTGGAGTTTGATGTGAAGGGTGGCGCTGGTAAAGTCACGTACTACCAGGCACCGGCAGCTGCTGAAGAATGACCACGGATGAGAACAGAATCACAGCGTGGAAGGTATTCCTTTCTATATTTTTTCCATATTTTGAGAGTTCATATAACATATTTCATAGCGTAATGGGTGAATCTATAACCCTTTTTGAGAGCTTGAACAAAGAGAGTTCTAAGGAGTTAGCATGGGAAAGAGCTCTTCTTGCGATGAGGTTTGGAGCAAAGATACCGGAAGATTATTTAACTAAGATTAAAGAAGAGATTATGGATTTACTCGCAATTATTAGTGTATCGCCTCCCTCTGACCAGATTGATGAAATGAAAGACGCATTGTTTAGGGGGATGATCTCGTTTTGGGGTGCTCTTTTGATAGCAAAGGAAACAGGAGATCAGAGATTTATAGCTCGATTCTCAACGTTTGAGTCTAAAAGATTTAATAACATTATGAGTCTCATAATTAAGGATAGGGAGATCTTCAATGCACTCAGTATGTTGGATCCCAGAAATAGAGTGTCTATTCACGCACTCTTGAAGTATGTAGCTGAACAATTAGATCTCAGGACGAAGCAGTTTGAGTTCAGCTCAATACAGACGAAAAAAGGTCTAGGTATACACTTTTTAGATTACATAGAATGTGCGCCCTCCCGTGCAGGTTCTTGGAAGCTCATAAATCGTGTCATAAATGATGGTTATGTCCTCTTTATAATACCCATAGAAATCAGCACTAAGGGTAAGGATGAAAGGGAGTTCATAAGGCTTCTAGAGTCCGCAGTATCGAGGAAGATAAAAAGGAAAATTGAGGAACTGAACTCGTATGAGAGTCTTGAGGTACCGCCATGGGTATCAGAATTATCGGCTAAAGCATTAGAGTACTACGAGAGTATTGTTCCTAAAGAGATCTTAATAGATGAGGGAGAGGAATACTGGCCTCCATGTATGCGTGCCATAATAGGAGAAATAAAAGCAGGTAGAAGCCTCCCTCACCAAGCAAGGTTTGCTATAACAACGTTCCTTCATGCTATAGGATGGGATGAAGAACAAATGCTTGATCTTTACAGAAACTTTCCTGATTTCGATGAAGAGAAAGCAAGGTACCAGATTAAACACATAACTGGGCACATCTCAGGGAAAGTGTATAATGTCCCATCATGTGAAACAATGCTCTCATACGGCTACTGTTATAGGGAAAAAGATCCTTTTGGACTCTGTGAAAAAGTAAAACATCCAATGCAATACTATCAGCGTGCATTGAAAATCGTGAATAAAAATAGGAGTAAGAAAAAACATGTAAGATCCTTTAAGCGCTGAGATGATAGTTAGTACTCTCTCCAAGTATATCCGCACTTTGTACAGATATATATTACTGTTTCCGGCTCATCTGCGGATCTCGTTTGCCTGACTATGTAATATGCTTCTCTGTTGCCACACTTAGGACACTTCACTTCAGTTTTTGGGAGCATTCTCTCGCCGGAATCAACAATAACAAGGTCTCTATCCGTTGCTCTCATCACGATCCTGTTGCTCTTTCCACTATTTGCTCTTATGTTAGCTTCCTCTTCATAACCGCAGTTAATACATACGTATTTACTTCCTTGTTTTTTCATCATGCCGCCACATATTGGACAGAACCTCATACCCCAAGACGCCTCCTGGCGTCTTCTATGATCTTCTTATGATCAAATGCTAATCTTGGGAGATCATCCAGATCGAACCAACAAGCATCTTCTGCATCGTCACGTCCATGAGGTTCTCCTTAGATGTACTCAAGGATAAATGCTATTGAGATCACGTGTCCTCTAGGATCCCTATTAGGATCCGAGTATACGCCAAGTAGTTCTTTAACACGTGTCTTAATTCCAGTTTCTTCGTAGACTTCTCTCACAACCGCTCTCTCTACAGTCTCTCCGTATTCCACAAAACCTCCTGGTAGTGCATAGTATCCCCTAAACGGTTCTTTTCCTCTCCTCACTAGCAGGATCTTTCCATCCTTTATGAGCACTCCATCCACAGCAATAAGTGGTCTTTTAGTCATATGAATCAGAGGTTAGTAATGAGAAGATATATTTACGTTTTTTCTTTGATAAGTTGACACGAATATATGTGCCATTGTATATCATTTTTGATTTCTTTGGATCAGATAGGTCATATAAAAGTTGTGATAGATGTCCAATAGTGAATCACAGCGATAGAAGTATCTCCCTGCAGGAGTACTCCTCATGAGCATTCGATGATTTTTAATCCTAATTCTTGCCTTTCTATTCTCATGATCTCATGGGGATTGGCATTCTTATCGTAGGAGTGGGTTGTGCTC
>QMTT01000108.1 GCA_003663565.1 Thermoplasmata archaeon | reverse complement strand
GCAGAGACTTAAAGAATGCATGATTTATCGTATGATACAATGACGCAACAAGAGCGAATCCACCTAACAATGTTTGACCTGTTCCTATTAAGTATATTCCAGCGCCCATGGACAACAATATGTACCCTATTTGTCCTATCGTTGAGTAAGCCAAAAGCCTCTTAGAGTCATCCTGTGTAAGTGCCCTCATGTTTCCGACAATTATTGTCAGAACCCCAAAAGATGCTATTATAAGCCCTATTGTAGCATCCGTCGGGAAGAACACAAGAAACGTCCTCATGAGTGCATAGACTCCTGTTTTTACTATTAGACCGCTTAATATTGCAGATATAGGTGTTGGAGCTGCTGGATGTGCTTTAGGAAGCCATGTATGAAACGGAGCTAATCCTGCCTTTGCTCCAAACCCAACTAGCGCTAGTATTGCCAAAAGATATCCAAGAGCTTTATTACCTGAAAAATATGCCCGAAGAGCTAAAGAAACATCATCATATGATGTCTTGATGCCTGTAACAATTATTATCAACACTACAAGGGCTATAACAAGCATATCCGCACAGGCTTTAGTTATGGTAAAATATTGATAAGCACCAGATATAGCCTCTTTGTCTCCCTTGAACACCACTATGAATTGTGAGAAAAGCGTCAGAAGTTCCCAGAATATAAGCAGCCACAATAAATCCCACGAAACGAAAATCAAGTACATTGTCAGTATTGTAAGTGGATAACTAAAGGACAAAAGCCTGTGATACCCACTTTTATACTTTTCAATATATTTAATCGCATAAACGGAAGCCAGAAGTGCAATTATACCCGTTAATCCAATAAATATGCTGGAGAGCTTGTCTATGTGAATATGGACTGTACAAAGCGATGACAATATTGAAGACTTGCTAACATCCCATATAATATATTTAAGATCTATATCATGCATAAACCCAATGAAACTCACTAGAATAAGCGCCAATGAACCTATTGCCGATATAATGCTAGATACTTTTACAGCAGTCTCTTTTTTAAGGGTCACAGCTAGTGATGCCACTATGAAGAGTACTATTGGTGTAATTACAATGTAGTTTTCGGGGATCATTTACTCATCCTCCGCCTCTCACAAATAGCTCTCTCTTAGGGTGCTTTTGTTGTATATCCAATTAACAAATGTATACACAATAGCTGTTGAACAACTGTGCTGATGATCTATCACGATTCATGCATATGCGTATAATGACTATCAAGCCTTCACCATGTTTGGTCATTATCCACTTATTTTGGTGCTACAACTGTAAAAAATATTAGGCTCATTCTCTGAAATTTGATATCAAAAGGCCTGAATGTCAAAATCTCACAAGCTATATCTATAGAATAACAAGCCTATATCCCCAATAGGCTACATATGCTTACTGTTCCTAGTCATTTACGATATCCCTAGCCTTACTGCCCTGAAAATAAGATCACCATCCTCAGAAAGAACTATAATTCCAGAATATACTTTTGATTGATCTGCTTTTACAAGATCCTTCGTTATAAAGTTTATTATACTCTGATTTATAACAAATGACTGTCCTGCAAGAACTATGTTCGTCTCACTGAAGACATCCAGCATACCAAAAGGCTCAAGGAAGTCTATTCCAATGAGACCGTTATACCAGACAAAATATATCACGTAAACTTCTGGACTCTCAAATCTTGACGTGCTAAACGATATATCACCCAAGAACATCCTCCTTACATCGTCTATGGTGAAACCTTCTGTAGTGCTCCAGGACACTTTGACATAAATCTTTGGCACTTCAGGTCTATAAATGGCGCTTATTTGAATTACACTACCGTATGTTTCTCTAAGATCTTCGAATGTATGTAGTACTCCAAGACGCCTATTTTCTATATAGTCATCTCCAAGAGTTTTTCGCTTTTTAATACTATCTTCTATCATGCTCTCTATCCTTGTGTAATATTCTTGTGGTGGAATTTTCGTTATTATCCTTGAGGCAGGATCTGATCCAACATATACTATGTTCACGCGAGCATCATCACCAGTACCATATATTGCGGCCCATCTGTGAACAAAATGTACATTAACTCTTTCGTTGTTTATCTCAACAGATGGTCCAAAAAAGTACTCATATGTCCTAAGACCAAGTGTTCCAAGAAACATTCCATATATGGCGAGAAGTACCAAAGCAGCTATGATTTCATCCTTTCCCTTGAGGAGGCGCTTTCTGAACCTCACATTACTACACCTAAAGCCTAAGTTAAAGATTCACTCGGATTCAACAATAAATACTTTTTATAAAAATATTATCCTTGAAGAGTACGCACACCACAGGCTTAAAGTTTAAATTTTATATGGCCTCTAAATCACTTAAGAACTATTAACTGAAGGGGAGAAAGTGAATATCATGCCTCGAAGAATTCCCGGTGGTTGGGGACGCGGAAGAGGATACATGGGACATTACCTGCCACTCATAGTCCTCAAGCTTATTAAAGAAAGAGGATCAGTACATGGTTACGAAATCATTAAGATCGTTGAAGACCTATTTGACATGGAGATGCCTCCAGGAATGGTTTATATGTATCTCAGAAGAATGGAACAACGCGGGCTTGTCGTTTCAGAGTGGGATATGTCTTCAAGTCCTCCTAGAAGAGTATATAAAATTACGCCTCTTGGAGAGTCGTATTTTAGATCTGTGACATCTTATCTTAAGATCGTGAAGAAAATTCTCGATTACATATGCGAAGAATGTTGATCTCAACTAGTTTTAGCTAATCTTTATTAGACGTCTCTTCTTTATGGCTTCTCCAACTATAAGCACCGTAGAAGCTATTATACCAACTCCCACACTAGGCGGCATGCTTAAGATATATGCTACTGAGTATCCTACAACTCCTATAATACTAGAGATAATTATAGAGGTTTGAAGGTAATTCTTCTTCGAGATAGAAAGCGCTACAGCTCCAGGAGTTGCAATAAGGATGTGTGCTATTATGATCCCAAGCGTATATGTCAAAGCAACAACTACAAGTGCTATCGAGATGTATATAACGTACCGATAGAATCTTACATTATATCCTAAAGTGTATGCACCTTCTGGATCAAATGATATATACATTATCTCTCTCCTGAACATTGCGTGAATCATAACAAGAAGTACCAAGAACACTACAAGTAAGACGATTTCCCTCGGAGTTATTATCACAGATGTACCAACGATTATTGACCATGCTCTAGAAGCATAAGGACCAGACAAATAAGCAAAGAACACTGAAAACATTGCAGAAATTGATGTAGAAATCGCAGAGGCAGCATCTGTGCTATAACCATGCTCTATAAGTTCACTCACAATGAATGCTAAAATAATCACGTACACAAGAGTTATAACCTCTGGAGGTGTGGGTACACCCAGTACATAGTAGAAGTATGTCGCTAGAAGGCCTCCAGCGAGGACACCATGTATAAACGAAAAACCTGCCATAAGGTTCTTAGAAAACGTTATCATCGGACTTGAGATCCCCACCATAAGTGAACTCAAAAGTGCCGCGAGGAACAGGTTAATGAGGATGGCTAGCATGGTCTTCACCTATTATCATCAGTCCGTCCATATGCGTTATCCCTGGATAAGCCTTTGCTAAGATCTCTGGCTTTAGAACATTACTTGCCCTTCCAATGCCATATATTCGTTTATTAAGTACAATGACCTCTGGTTCATATGACACGCATGGGCTTACCTCATGAGCAACCATAAGTATATCTATACCGAGATCCTTGTGGATCTCGTATAGGAGTCCTGCTATTTCACACTTTATATTAAAGTCTAACATGGAAAATGGTTCGTCTAATAGTAGTACTCTGGGAGACTTCACTAATGCTCTAGCTAAAAGAACTCTCTGTCTTAATCCTCCAGATAATTCTGCAAAGACTTCATTTTCATACTCTTTTATCTTCAACACTCTCATTATTTCATCTATTCTTTTTTTGTCTTTACTTGTCATTATTCTCGGTGATCTCTGAAGGCTCATTAACCCCATCTCTACGACTTCTCTGACTTTTATTGGAGCAAGATCACTCACATTTATTATCTGTGGCACGTATCCCACTATTCTAGAGATTTCCGCTCTGTCTTTTACAGGATCGTAATCGTATACTTTGACAGTCCCAGAGTAATTT
Source organism: Thermoplasmata archaeon (assembly GCA_003663565.1). The sequence goes on along the minus strand of QMTT01000108.1, from coordinate 567 downwards.
TTGAGTAATCCAACAAGAATTTTTATTAGAGTAGTCTTTCCAGCACCATTGGGTCCCATTATTATTGTGTAAAATGGGCTTCTTAGCTCGAAAGAAATGTCTTCCAATGCAGGGGCACATTCTCCAGGGTAGTAGTATGTCAAATTCTTAACCGTAATTCCATTCATCGCTAATACCCCTTCTTTATCTTATAAACTAACGAAAACACTATTGCTATAAGAGCAATAGTTATCACAAGAGATCCATAGAAACCGTAAATATATACTTCATTTGAGCGAACAACTACTTCAAAGCAGTTCTCGTAGGTAGAAGAAATCCTTGAAAGCTCTGCATAGATCTCTAGGGATGTTTTTCCTAAGACGTTTATTTTTACATATCTTATTCCATTTAATTGAAGGAAGTCTTCTATCTTAGGGTTTTTCTTCAGATCAACGTCTGTAATAATAAGCAGATCATATACTTTTTCTGTGTAGTCCTCTTTTATATTTTCAAGTATTTTTTGAGTTATTTGTTGGTCAGGGTCATCTAAGAAAATTTTCTGTATTGTTATATTAAGATCACTAATCG